>JAITSM010000074.1 GCA_031287815.1 Prevotellaceae bacterium | reverse complement strand
TTTTTATTTTTCATAACAACTAAAATAAGACTTTTTTCTCTATTTTCCCTCGGGGGGTACCCCCCGAGGGAAAATCTTTTCTTATCTCAGTTGCTTTTACTAATTGAACTTACCTATGGATTCTCCTGCTTTGCATACGTGCGGTAAATTTTCTTAAAATTTCATGCCGCCTGTGTAATCTTTGGAGTTTTTTGTATCTTTGTACATCCTAAAAATATTATTATGTTTGGAGGAATTAAGAGGAGCATAGGCCGCCGGATACTGAAAAGGCAATACAAAAACCAACCGTGTAAACGGCAATTCCATAATTTTAATACGGCAAAATCGGTAGGGATACTGTATTTGTACGATGAGGCGGTAGATAACGATATCCAACAGCTTATGCGATTCTTGGCGGAACGGGGAAAGAAGGTGCAGTCGCTGGCCTACAGCCCGGAGGCGGAACCGCCGAAATCCTTTATCATTACGGTGAATAAACGGCTGTTCCATAAAGAACAATTAAATTGGTTTGGCAAGCCGGTGACGGGTGAAGTCGATAATTTCATTCAACTGCCGTTTGATATTTTGATTGATTTCAGCAGCTCGCCGTGCTATCCGCTGCAATATGTAGCCACGTTATCGCATGCGCAAATGCGTGTTGGCAAGGTCGCCTATCCCGACAATCCGTACGAATTTATCCTGACAATTCCCGAACAAAACGATAACAAATTTTTTATCGAACAACTGAAACATTATTTACTCTCTATTCAAATAAAGTAATGTGGTGGGATGATGATGATACTACTTTCTTTGAAAGCGCAGAAGTGGCCGCGCTCGTTCGCCGTTATGAAAATATGGTGAAGCACAACCGCGCCGATTATTTCGACGAAGAAGAATACGAAACGATTGTGGAGCATTACCTCATGGTAAATAAATTGAGCGAAGCCTTGCGGGTGGCCGACTGCGGCAACCGCCAGCATCCGTTTTCCGACGACATGAAATTGTGTTATGCCAACGTGCTGCTAGAAAAAAAGGAAACGGCGCAAGCCCTGCAACTGTTGCAGGAGATGGAAGCGAAAGGGGTTAATGATCCGGAATTGTCGTTTTTAACCGGCACGGCATACATGCAGTTGGGTCATATCGATGAAGCGGTAACCCGCTTCGACAAGTGCGCGCAGCAAACCGATGACGAAGAAGACCTGCTGTCATTGCTGCTGAACGTAGCCTCCGACCTGATGGAAAAAGACGAATATGCCGCCGCATTGAAATACATAAAAACCGCATCGGAATTAGCGCCCAACGACATGGAAGTAATCAACGAAATGGCTTTTTGCAACGAGCGGTTAAATAATTTGGATGAAAGTTTATACTACTACGAAAAATACATTAAAGAAGAGCCTTTCAACGACAATGTGTGGTATAACATAGGAACGGTCTATGCGCGTAAAAACGACTACCGGCAAGCGATGCAAGCCTTCAACTTTGCGGTTACGCTAAATGAGAAACATGCGTCGGCTTATTATAACCTGGCCAATACCTACGTCCAGCAAAAGAAATATACGGAAGCGATCAACACGTTCCAATCGTTTTTGAAACTGGAGCCCGACAATTCTTCCGCCTATGTGGCTATGGCCGCCTGCTACGAGAAATTAAATGGCTACAAAGAGGCGCTTGCCGCTTACCGGGAAGCCGTTATTTTCGACGATAACTTTGCGGAAGCGCACTATGGACTGGCGGTGTCCTATGCCAATACCAACAAGTGGGAACAGGCGTTGCAACACATGTACAAAGCGGCCACGCTGGAACCCGCCCGCCTGGAATACTGGTTGCAGTTGGGCAATATTCTATTACAATCACGCGGAAATAAAAAATCATTATGATAAACGGGAAACGTATTGCAGTGGTGCTGCCTGCTTATAATGCGGCGCAAACATTAGCGAAGACGTATCACGAAATTCCTTTGGATATAGTGGACGACGTCATTTTAGTGGACGACAAAAGCCGTGATACGACGGTGCAGGTGGCGCACGATTTAGGGATAAAACATATTGTACAACATTCGAAAAATCGCGGCTACGGCGGCAACCAGAAGAGTTGTTACAACAAGGCGCTGGAGCTGAATGCCGATATTGTGGTGATGCTGCACCCCGATTACCAGTATACGCCGAAGTTGTTACAATCCATGTGCTACATTATTGCCAACGAGGTGTACCCGGTGGTGTTGGGCTCGCGTATTTTGGGGCGCGGCGCACTGCGCGGCGGCATGCCACTCTATAAATATGTTTCCAACCGGCTGTTGACCGGGTTTCAAAATATTTTGATGCGTCAAAAGTTAAGCGAATATCATACCGGCTACCGCGCTTTCTCGCGCAGCGCCTTGCAGGCGGTGAACTACGAAGTAAACTCCGATGATTTCGTGTTCGACAACCAAATGTTGGCGCAACTGTTTTATAAAAAATTTGAAATCGCTGAAATCACTTGCCCCACCAAGTATTTCAAAGAAGCGTCGTCTATCAATATACGGAGAAGCATTAAATACGGGCTTGGCGTGTTGGGCGTATCGCTTTCGTACCGTTTGCAGAAATGGCATTTGGGGAAATTTAAAATTTTCGCGTAGCCCGAGTTTTTGCTATCTTTGCACGCTAAAAACTAAACGGCTCCGTAGCTCAGTTGGATAGAGCAACAGATTTCTAATCTGTGGGTCGCGGGTTCGAATCCCTCCGGAGTCACGATAAGAAAATAGCGGAAAGTAGATGAAATAAAGCCTTTCAAAAAAATGAAAGGCTTTTTATTTTTTGAATATTCCGAGGGAGGAGCGCTAAGACTAAGCGATAGCTTTCTGAATAGGCTATTGAACGACTGGATGAAACTATACAATAAAATAGTTTTGGAAATGGGATTATCGGCAAATGCTTACAACGCGTTGAAACCATCAAAATATATTATTCAAAAAGCCGATGAAATAGCTGCCCAAAAGCCTACGCAAAAATAGTTGAGTTTAACAGATGGGGCGTTGGCTACAACTGTATTTAGAACATCATATATTTATGCTTTCATTTTATCTGATTGGGATGAATGCAGTAGATTTATATACGTGCCCGCCGGCCACCGGAAAGTACATCACTTACTACCGCAGTAAAACAACAAGCCGGCGCGATGACAAAGCGGAATTTTCGGTGCTTATTCAACCGGAGGCCGGCCCACTATTGGAAAAATATGCAGGAAAAAAACGGCTGTTAAATATTTCCTGAAGATATACTACCGTTAATAATTTCAACGCCGCATTAAATAAAGGCTTGAAAGCAATAGGGAGCGCAATAGATATGCTGAATTTAACGTTTTACGCCGCCCGGCACACGTGGGCCACCCTCGCGGAAAACAGCGTGGGGATTGACGGGTACACCGTACATCAATGCCTCAATCATTCGGATGAAAAAATGAAAATTACCGGGCGGTATATCAAGACCGACTGGCGGCCTATTAACAGGGCTAACCGGAAAGTGCTGGACTTTTTGGCAAGCGGCGTTGAGGTGGATGAGGACGCTTAATATGTAAATTATTGCAATGAGCAACCTCTTACAATAATACTACCCAATGTTTGTCCACTGCAACGCCCTTTAATCTTAACACTTTGTCCTTTGCGCAATTCTGATGTTTCACTTACATGGTCATCTGAAAACATACATTGAACGACGTTAATAAACCCGTCGCCTTCAAGAGCTACATAGATATTATCAGTAATATCCTTACCAATACTTTCTATCCTACCCGTAATAACAAGTACTTTACCTTTATACTTCTGGTCAGCGGAAATTTCATTAGCGTCGTAATCTTCATAAAGGGTGGAGGCTGATATGTGAATTGCCGATGCTAAATCTGTTTCGGAAATTTCCTTTTCTGTTGATTTATCATCCGAACTTGCGACGGCAAAGAAAACAAAGGCAAGCACTACGGCTCCCGAAACGAGGTGTAAAAATTTTTTTGATTTCATAGTGTTAATTTTTTTAATTAGTATTATTTTTAATGGTTTATAAAATGCTAATAGTATTGCGCACAAAGTTAATAATAAATCGACAATATCAAAAGTACCGGGAATTATTATTACTAATTGGGCTATTTCATAACAAAGCCCTATCGCCGGAGCTATAAGTATCCAAAATGCCGATTGTTTCGTTATCTTAAATTTCCATAAGAGTAACATAGTGTAGATAAACGAAAATATCCATAAAGCGTCCGGTAAACTATATTTTACCCATAATGGCACTGTTTGCAATGGAGCGTTTAAACGTATAAATGACACAAATCTATCAAGACCAACTGTATCAAATAAATGAAACAATATTAGTGTATCGGCTCTGTAAGTTATGTATATATAGCATCCTGTCAGTACCGGCAATATAGCTATGAGTATTTTTTTCGTCATCTCCAAAATAAAAAATTATGATGGATTTAAAAATTCAAGATGGAATGCTTTTTTTAGTGTTTTGAGAACTTCGGGATTGCCTATTGTTTCAAATGTTTTTTGAATATTTGAAGGTATGGTTTCTGCCTTCGGGATATTTTTAAATTTTCTATCTCTTTTTTTAAAATAGCATTTACACCCTTTTGGTTGAGCACTTCCGCTTGAAATTCTTTTTGTATATTAGCCACCTGTTTTTCACAATCTTCTTCCATCTCTTTCTTTAATCTAATTTCTACATTCGGCGTTGAGGTAGAGGAGGATGCTATCTACTAAATTTTTTATTTATTTTTCAAAAGCAGAGCTACCGCCGGAAGGATAATACCGGCAATGATTGCCAAGTATAGCCCGATTTCAATAGAAACAGCATCAGTAAAAGCTTGTGCAAAGTCATTGCCAACATCGGAAAGTTTCGACGAAATATTAACGATTTCAAAAATGCCTACAATAGCGGCCAAACCGCCGGCAATAACAGCACCCCAAAGCAAACCACCTTTCAAAGGTTGTGTGCGGTCTTTCAAAAGACTTATCACAAGCGGAATAGCAAATAATAGAAGTACTATCCATCCGTCGCCTTTAATACCGTTTACTGTACCAACAAATGGTACGCTCAGCCATGGTAAAAATGAAGAAAATACTCCAATGGCCGCTACAATTAGAATTGCTAATCTTTGTTTGTTCATAGTTGTAAGATTTAGTTATTTATTAAATACAAAGGTAAACATTATTTTATCATTGCCAAAAAGTTTCAACCAGCAAGTGTTGGACTTTTGGGCAAGCGGTGTTGAGGTGATAGACGATGAATAGGTGATTTAAATCTCTATCCAAGATTTATCCATTACTTTACCATTATCAAAGAAAACTTGTATGGCTTTAGTTCCTGGCTGATAATGCTATAAATCAATGCTGCCAAGCCCTTGCATGTAGCTTCCCGATTTTGTGCCAGCATTTCCTAAAATTTCTATGACCTGTTCAGAGGTCATGCCTATTTTTAGTTTTTCATAATTTTCTTTGGTAATATTGCTATTTCCGCAACTAATTAAGGTAATATATGGCTACTACCGATAGAAAGTGTAAATTTTTTTTCATAATATAGTTATTTTGAGTTTAATTAGCTTCAGTGTTTAAACATTATTTTAACGCCTGCACAAACGGCATGATAAGGGTGTTTTTTGTCGCTTCTTCGGGTTGAAGGTTATCTTTCAGTTTTTCTATCCTGTCGGATAGCTGTTTGATTTGGTCTTTTAAGTCCATAGTTGTTTAGTTTTAGTTATAAGTACAAATTTTATCATTCCCACAATAAAAATTTTAAATTTACCATGTTTTTTCCATTGCCGCTAATTTTTCATCATCACTTGTCATCACAAGTTGTGATGACATCATTTTTCGTTCAACCTGCGTCAGTTGAAACATAAAATCTTCAGGGAATCTGTCTATATTTCGTTTTACAGCTTGATTAAGCGCCCTTGTTTCTATTCCGTAAATCTCCGCTAAATCAAAGTCCAGCATCACCCTGTGGCCTCGAATTTCGTAAATCTTACTTTTGATTACCTGTAGCCCCATGTTTGTAAATGCTTAAACGGCATTTATTTATTGTAGGGCGATAGTATCCGTTTTTACTTCTGAACTATCAAGAAATAAAAAGGGCTGCTTTTGTCTGCGTTTTCAATATCAGGCGACATTATTTAATGTCTGCGCCGCATTCCGTTCCAGCTTTTCTTCGGCATATTGTTTCGTGACGTGCAACGCATCCGTGCTGCTCGACGGCAATTCATACATGGCGTCCATCATAATGGTTTCGCAAATGGAACGCAAACCGCGTGCGCCAAGATTAAAAGCGATAGCTTTGTCCACAATGAAATCGAGTACATCATCGTCAAATGTGAGCTGGATATTATCCAATTTAAATAAGTGGACGTATTGTTTGAGAATGGCATTTTTCGGCTCGGTGAGGATATTTCGCAAAGCCTCGCGGCTCAATGGATTTAAGTAAGTGATGACAGGCAACCGCCCGACTATTTCGGGAATCAGCCCGTACTTGCGCAAGTCGGCCGGCGCAATATATTGCAATAAATTCCTCTTGTCGATATGCGCCGTCCGTTGCACTGCGCCGTAACCCACCACCTGTGTGTTGAGGCGTTGCGCAATGCGTTTTTCAATACCTTCAAATGCGCCGCCGCAAATAAATAAAATGTTGCGCGTATCCACCGTAATCATTTTCTGTTCGGGGTGCTTGCGCCCGCCCTGCGGAGGAACATTGACTTCCGAACCTTCCAACAATTTCAGCAACGCCTGTTGCACGCCTTCGCCCGATACATCGCGCGTGATAGACGGATTATCGCTTTTGCGTGCAATCTTGTCAATTTCGTCAATGAACACAATGCCTTTTTGTGCGGCTTGCACGTTGTAGTCTGCCGCCTGCAACAGGCGTGACAATACGCTTTCCACGTCTTCGCCGACGTAGCCGGCTTCGGTAAGTACAGTCGCATCCACGATAGTGAACGGCACATGGAGCAACCGCGCAATGGTGTGCGCCAGCAATGTTTTTCCGGTGCCGGTAGGCCCTACAAGCAAGATATTCGATTTGTCTAATTCTACCGTATCTTTACTGTTGTGCATGATGCGCTTGTAGTGGTTATAAACCGCTACCGACAGGAATTTTTTAGCGTCGTCCTGCCCAATGACGTATTCGTCCAGCCGCTGTTTAATTTCCTGCGGTTTTAGCAATTGGGTTTTATCCAATGATAGCGGTTCGTTTTTTTGTAGCGTGGCTTTCACCATCTCTGCCGCTTCCTCGATACACATATTGCATATTGCCGCGCCGCCTTTGGAATGAATTAACAGCACGCCGTCCTGTTCGGCGCACCCGCAGAAGGAGCAACGTATCTTGGGATGAAAATTATTTCTTGTCGGCATTGGTCAAAATTTCGTCAATCATACCGTAATCTAAGGCTTCCCGGGAAGTCATCCAATAGTCGCGGTCGGCGTCTTTTTCAATTTGCGCTACCGGTTTGCCCGTGTGTTTGGCAATGAGTTCGTACACCTCGCGTTTAAGTTTCACAATTTCACGGGCGGTGATTTCAATGTCCGATGCTTGCCCTTCCGCACCGCCCATCGGCTGGTGAATCATCACGCGGGAATGGGGCAGGCCGGTACGTCGTCCCTTGTGCCCGGCGGTTAGCAGGATAGCCGACATGGAAGCGGCAATGCCGGTGCAAATGGTCGCCACCTTCGGATGAATCAGCTGCATGGTGTCGTAAATGCCCAATCCGGCGTACACCGCGCCGCCCGGCGAGTTAATGTACATTTGAATATCTTTATTCGCATCAGTTGATTCGAGAAACAGCAGTTGCGCTTCAATAATATTCGCGACGTCGTCGTTGATAGGCACGCCAAGGAAGATGATGCGGTCCATCATCAGGCGCGAAAACACGTCCATAGACGCTACATTCAGCTGCCGTTCTTCGATAATCGTCGGGTTGATATAACCGGCGTAGGCATTGCCATAGCGGTGCAAAGCCAGGCTGCTGATGCCCAGATGCCGGGTAGCGTATTTTTGAAATTCGTTTGTGTTCATACTGTTTTATTTTTCGTGGAGTTTTTGCAACTCGTCGTTTGTAATTTCTTTCTCATCCAGCGTTACCGTAGCTTTTATGTAGCTTATTACTTTGTCGCTTCCCACCTTTTCGCGGATGCGTTTCCATTCCTTTTCATTTGCCAGAATGCTGTTTGCAAAATGCTCGACTTGTTCTTCCGGCGGATTGAGAAGGCCATACATCTGGAATTGGTATCGCGCCATTTTCTTGGCGTGTTCCAATAAATCTTCCTGCTTTAATTCTATGTTTTGTTCTTTCAGGATATAGTTGCGAATCATTTGCCGGCACAAGTCATCAGCAAATGCGGGATATTCTTTTTCCATAACGTCTGGCGCAATTTTCCCGTCGTTCGAATAATTTAACCAACGTTTCAGAAAAGCGTCCGGCAATTTGATATTTGCTTTTTTCAGCAGGGCGTTGTAGGCGTCAATAGAAAAGCGGTAATCGCTTTCGTGTACATATTCTTCACGAATTTGTTCCGTGATTTTTTGCATAAATTCTTCTTCGCTTTTCACCGTATCCTGGCCAAACAAACGGTCGTACAACGCTTGATTTAATTCGGCTGCAACAAACCGTTTAACCTCTTTTATCTTTATGGTAAATACCGGGTCAATATCCGCCGCCAGTTCTTCTTTTTTTACTTTCAGCAACGCTGCCAGGTCTGCTTCACTGGCGGTGATTTTTGTTACGTCCGCTTCCAGTTCATCGCCGGCTTTTTTCCCGGCAAGCAGTTCCTTTACCTGTTTGTCCGCAATGGTTTTTACCGAAAGGTAGGTGTCGTTGATTATTTTCTCACCTTGCACCAAGTCCACTTGCAGGTATTCATCTTCGCCGGAAATGGTTTCCACCGCTACCAGCTGCCCGTTTTGTTCCAGAATCGCACTCTTCCGTTTCGTTTTATCCTCTTCGGTTACCGTAATAGAATAGAATGGGATTTTATCTTCTCTGGAGAGGGTAAATGAAATATCCGGCGCAAATCCTATTTCAAAAACAAATTCAAAATCATCGGGATTTTCCCGGCTGTCCTGTTTTCCTTCCGGGTCGCTGGGGATGGGCTCGCCCAACAGGTTTAGGTTGTTTTCTTCAATGTATTTGGTCAGGCTTTCCGGCAATAGTTTGTTTATTTCTTCAAACAGCGCCGCGCGCCCGTGCATTTTTTCGATAAGGCTTACCGGCGCCATTCCCGGCCGGAAACCCTTGATTTCCGCCTTGCGGCGATAATCGCTCAAATTCTTTTTTACCAGCGGCTCGTAGTCGCTTTTTTCAATGTGTAGGGTGAGGGTGGCTGACAAGTCGTCGCTTTTTTTCTGTATTATATTCATTGGCTAATTAATATTAGATACCGGATACTTGGATTACGGAATGTAATTACTTACGCTTAAATTTTTTTACCTGTGCGGGCAAAGGGACTCGAACCCCCACGCCTTACGGCACCAGATCCTAAGTCTGGCGCGGCTACCAAATTACGCCATGCCCGCTTTTTGGGACGCAAAGGTAGTGAAAAAAACGCAAATAAAAAAAGGCGAAGACGCCTATCTCGTAGTCGTGAGTCATGAGTCGGCTGGTGCCGGAGGGCAGTAGGCAGTTTTTAGTTTTCAGTAGGCAGTGGATAGCGCTTGTTTAATTGAGAATGGAGAATGGAGAATTAGCTTGCGCCTCAAAAGACATTCTCAACTCTCCATTCTCCATTAAATGGCTACTGAGGTTGTTTGTTTGGAAAATTAGGGTTTCTAGAGTTAAGGACTAAGAGTTGGCTGGCGCCAGCTTCTTAATCACCTAATCGCATTAAGTAATTTCAGCCGGCGATTTGGATACTTGCGCCCCAAGTGTTGACTGCGGCGGCTTGTTGCGCAATGGCAAGAAGTTCTTCTTTGGCGAGTTTTTGCAATGACTGGGCTGGCGTGTCGCGGTTAATGGTATAGAGCATGATTTCTCGCGGGCGGGTCAGCCGTATTACTTCCAGCCATTTTTCTACTTCTTCGGGAGCGCTGTTGTCGAATTTTTCCCCGCCATGCACGCCGCGCAAAAATAATGTCTGTAATGTGAATTTTCCATCAAAGCGTTGCATCTGTTCTATCACGCGGGTTACGGAATAGTTGCCCTGCGGCTGGTTGATGCGGCGGGCGCTGCTCTCCATCGCCGTATCCATTTTAAGAATGGGCTTATCCGTTTTCTGCAAAGCATGGAACACCCTGTCGTCGCTAAGGTTGGTGGCGTTGCTCAATACGCAGATTTTTGTATGCAGGGCGAGTTCGTTGCGTAACGCCACCGTGTCGTCAATAATTTCCGCAAACTGCGGGTGCAGCGTCGGCTCGCCGTTGCCGGAGAAGGTAATGGCGTCGGGCAGCGCATGGCTCTGCTGCATGCTTTGGAGTTTTTCCCGCAATGCTTCGCGCACCTGTTCGCGTGTAGGCAGGCGGCGGTCGTTGCGGTGGTCGGCGTTCCAGCCGCATTCGCAATAGATGCAGTCGAAGTTGCACCATTTGCCGTGCGCCGGGAGCAGGTTCACGCCCAACGAAACGCCCAGCCGGCGGCTTTGTACAGGACCGAAAATAATATTATGAAATAACAGCGTTGCCATAATTGCCGGTTAAGTTGGTTGCTTTACTGTCGCTGGTGAGTTGCATGGTAGTGAAATCAATGTTTTCTATCAATACGACGCCTGCGCGCTTGCCGGCGATCAGGCTGCCGAATTCCCGCTCTTTGTTCAATGCCCGCGCGCCGTTGAGCGTAGCCCATTGCAGCAGGGCGGGCAGGGGAATTTGCGGGAAATGTTTGCTGATGATTTTTAATTCTTCTATTATCGACAGGCGGCTGTTCGACGCCAGGCTGTCGGTGCCGACCGCTATTTGCGCATTCCGTTTGTAAAACCGATCTATGGGCGGCAGCCGGCGGCCTATCCGGAGGTTGGATGCAGGGCAGAAAACCCAAGTCAAGTTGGGCAACCGGCTGGCGGCGGCTTCGTAGTCTTCTTCGGTAGTGGCTACGTTATGCACCAGCAGCGTGCGCGTCTGCTTTTCGATGTAGGGCAACAACCGGTGGATGGAACGCTCGCCTGTTACGGGCGGCAGGGTAAACCCGCTTTCGGCGAATAACTCGCCCAACGCGCCGCTACCGGAAAGGAACAGTTCGTTTTCTTCTTCGCTCTCCTGATTGTGTACCGACGCTATTCCCGCTTCGTTTGCGGCGGCGAAAGCGGCGGAGAGCAGTTGTTCATTCATGCTGTAGGCGGCGTGGGGCGTGATGCTTGCCGCCAATCCCATAGATTGCACGCTAGCGGCCAGCAGGCAGGCTGTTTGGTATTTTTTCCCTGCAACGGCTGCCTCCAGCCCCGCCAGCTCAATAAAGGAATGGTAAAAAACAGGGCTGGTTTGTTTCACGGCAAAACTTTCGGCGATGTTGCACACGTCGCCGGCCGCCACGATGCCTTCCGCCTGCATTTCGCGGTCGGCGGCCGCCATCGCTGCCGCACGCACAGCCGCTGTGGACTGGTAGCGCGCCGGGCTGCCCATTTGCCGGATAAAGCCGGCAAGCCCGCCCTGCGGCATGCAGGCGCCTTTCATGTGCGACAGCTCCAAATGACAATGCGCATTCACAAAGCCCGGCACAAGAATGCCGTTGTAAAATTCCGTGCTTTCCGTTTCATCTTGCAGCGTGCCTGTTTCAACGATAATATTTTCGTCGTTGAGCGTTACCACGCCCCTGGCGAGGGGCTCTCCAAGAATGGGGAAAAGATAGTGTGCAGCAATTCGTCGCATGAAATTCAGTTACGGGGTGGCTCCGCCGGATTTTTTTTTGCCGGCACCCTTTCTGCCGCCGTTTTCAGGCCGGAAGCAATGGTTTTGGTAGAATCGTTATGGTAGAGGATGCGCAGTTTTTCCATAGTGATATGCTGGCGCACCGGCACGGTATCGCGCTTCACCTGCAGCCAGTAGCCTTCAAAAGCGTAGATCGCGGTGTCTTGAACGGAAAACGACAGGGTGTAAGGTTGCGGATTGTTTATTCTGGCGAACAGCACCGTTTTCCGGTTCACCGTATCGCGCGGCAGGCTGTCGATGCCTGCCAAAAAATAACCAACCATCTCCGGCTGTTGCGTAGAATCGTTGTCAAACAAGGTAACCACCGCCTTCAGCGTATAATTGCCGGGAGCTTTCACCGGCAGGAAAAAGGATTTTGTGCGCGGCAGTTGCACGCTGTCTATCGCTATTTGCGAAGCGCCCCGCCAGCGGTTTTGCGCCAGCTCCTGCGTTTCTATGATGTTTCCATACCCGTCGATACGTTCCTGCATCTCCTGTTTGATTTTTTCGTACAATACTTTCATCTTTCTCGGGTGCGCCGCATAGTATTGCATGGTTGCATCGAACTGCTCCTGCGAAACGCGGTGCTTCTCCAGTAGCGACAGCGCAAGCGATACGGAATCCCGCACCGGCGCGGGTAATTCCCCCGGCAGGCTTTGGTACAAATAAAAATCTGTCAGCAAAGCAATGGTTTTCTTTTCCGGCAGCCGGCCGCATCCCGCCGCTATAAAAGCCAACAAAAGCAATGACAAAATATAGATTTTAGATTTCATAATGCAAAGATACAATTTTTAAAAGTATGAATTATGAGGTATGAGGTACTCTTCACCCTTTACTCTTCACGCTTCGCAAAAAAACGTCGTCCCGTTAGGGACGAAATGTTGGTAGAAAAAACACATCCCCAGCCATCCGCGTGCCGGAGGTACGCCATGTGACGTTTTCACATTCCGTCCCAGGGGACGGTAGGGCGGGGTGTTTATGCATAGTTCTACCAACATATTGTCCCTATGGGACAGTGAAGGGTGAAGGGTGAAGGGAAACATACCTCATACATAAAAAAACCGCCGGCATGTTTCCATACCGGCGGTTTTTCAAATTTACGGCAAAGGCTGTCGGCGTCAGCCACTGCCTACTGCTACTGGGTCTACGGGATTATCGCGCTCTTCATCGTGCTCCACGGCCCTTTTTCGCCCCGGGTGTTTTCCCACCGGAGGGCGAAGTAGAGGGTTTTGCCGCGCTGGTCGTTCTCGAAAGAGAGGG
>JAITSM010000070.1 GCA_031287815.1 Prevotellaceae bacterium | reverse complement strand
AAGAGGGTCTTTGCTCCCTGCGATTCCAGTTGCATATCTACCACGTCACTGTTGCCGGCTGCTGCTGCCGGGCGGTTGGCGAGCCACTGCCGGCGGGCGGCCGTGTCGGTACGAACGCGGGTAGCGGTTGCCGGCATCCGCCGGTGCGCCAGTATGCGCAGTTTCCCTGTGTGGATGCTGCCGCTGAATTCTGGCGTCCGGCTGCGCAGGGTGTCTAATGTAAAACGCAGGAGGTGTTCCGGCCTGGCGGGGTCGGCCGTCAGGGGTCGCGTGGCCACCGTTCCTCTTATTCTTTTCGCCTGTATCCGCAGGCTGTCTTTGCGGATGAGGGTATTTTCCATCCGCACGTTAGACATCACCGGGGCAACGGACGTCGAATCCTTTGCAGGCGAAGCGGCGAATAAAACCGACCATTTGCCGGTCTGGGCGAACAGTGTGCCCATGCCTATGTGTATGCTGTCGGCGCTGATGTGTCCGCGAAACAGGACCTCGCGTTCCCGGCGGCGCGAGGTATCCCTGTAGTTGCTGCCGAAGCGCCCGCGCAGGCAGGGTACGGCCACCGACAGTTTTTGCGCCGGATAAACCACCCGCAGGCTGTCGATATCGGCTTCGCCGTTGGCTTTAATTTTTCCCCAATCGCTGTTCAGGACATTATCCAGAAAATACTCGCCGGCAATGTCCAGATGTATGCGCCCCTGCAGGTCTATGCTGTCCGTCGGCGGAAAGGCCCTTTTCAGCTGCGCGAAATCCATGTCGCCTTTAATCGCACTGTGCAGGTAGGGTGCGGTAAACAGGTCTTTTGCATCGGCAGTTACGTGGAGGTTTAGCGCAGGGCTTTGCACCGCGAGCCGTTCCAGTTGGAGGGTAGAAGGCGTTTTGCCGCTAAAGTCGAGGTAAGCCGATCCGTCTATTTCCAGTAGCTCTATCCCTTTTCTATCGGGATGTTTTGCGCTTCGTATCCGTCCGTTGGACAGTTTCAACGAGGTGCGCAATACCGGCAGGCTGTCGGCGCCGAAAGCTCCGCTCAGGTTGCCCTGTATCGCTAACTCGCCAGCGGTAGAAAAGCGGGAAAGGGCGGAAGAAAAACCGGCAGGCAGGGAAGCCAGCGCTTCGGGAATCGATGATGCCTGCAGGTGATAATCCATATTCATCCGGAGGGTATGGTTCACCGTATCGCTTGCATCCAGCGCGCCGTTCAGGTCAAAATCCACGCCTGCCAGCGAAAGGCGCGCCTGTTTGATATTTATTTTCTGTATTTTGTTCTCCCGTTCCAGCCTTGCCGAAAACTGCAACGGCAAACTGTCACACCATTGCCTTCCATTGCTCCAAACGCTGACCGACGGCGCCTCCAGCCGCAGGCGGAGCCGCGCCGAATCGGCCGTCAGGCGCCCGCCCAGCCGGATGTTCAACTGTTCGAGCCTCAGGCGGCTGTTATTCCGGCAATCGTTATACACAATCGTTGCGTCGGAAATCCGCACCCGGCGGATGTTTAATTCCGGCAGCGCCGACGTGTCCGCTACCGCTGTCGTATCCCGGCGAAAGATGTTCCAGTTCAGGCTGCCGGCGGGACTGACGCCCACATACACGCTGGGGCTTTCTATTTGCACGCGGTGCACTACAATTTTCCGGTGGCGCAAAAACGCCAACGGGTCGAACGAAATGGTACACGAAGAGAACAGAAGCAATGTGTCTGCCGGCTGCTGCGTTGAGCTGTCCGCATGCGGTTGGACGAGCGAGCCGTTGGACAGGCGGATGCCGACATTGGGGAACGTCGAAAGAATGGTTATCTCTACTTCGTCGAACTGCACTTCGGCATCGAGGTATTGACCGGCAAGATGGAGAACTATCGGCGTAAGTTGCGCCGGCTTTAGCAGGATGTAGCTGGTAAGGAATAGTCCCAGCGCTAAAAATAATACACTACCCGCAAAAATGAAAGCAATGCGTTTCAAAATCACTTAACTCTTATATTTTACCCATTTCCACATTTCCTTCAGGGTGGGTTTCTTGCCGTACATGAGGATGCCGACGCGGTAGATTTTCCCGGCAAACCAAACGGTGGCAATAAACGTCAGAAACAATAATGACAAAGACAAGGCTATTTGCCAAAACGGAACGCCAAACGGTATCCGCGCCATCATTACCATCGGGGAGGTGAAGGGAATTATCGACCCCCAGAAGGAAAGCGAACTGTCGGGATACTGGAAAGTGTGCATCATAAGAAATATGCCGAGAATAAGCGGAATGGTTACCGGGATTGTCAGCTGTTGCGTATCGGCTTCGTTTTCCACCGCCGAGCCGATAGCCGCAAACAGCGCGGCATACAGGAAATATCCAAACAAAAAGTACAAGAGGAAAGCGGCGATAATCGCTACGAAATTTATGCTGTTCAATTTACCGAAAATATCCGACAGTATCGTATCGTTCATCACTTGCGATACCTCCGCGCCGGCGCTGCCCGCTATGGCCGGCGCCATGCCGGCAGCCGACGTGGCAGGGAAAAAGCTTTGCCCTACGGCGGCTAACAGCAATGTCAGGAGTATCCATATTATAAATTGCAGCAACCCTACCGAAGCCACGCCGGTAATTTTACCCATCATCAGCTGGAAGGGCTTCACGGAGGACACAATGACTTCTACTATCCGGTTGTTTTTTTCTTCTATAACCCCGCGCATCACCATGCTGCCAAACATGAAAATGAACATATATATCATAAAACTGAGGATATAGGAAATGCCCATGCTCAAGCCCGTGTGCGTGGCTTTTTCCTTGCCGTCGTCGCCCCAGACAAAGGTTTTGATGGGAATTTTGGTTTTTATGGACGCCAGGATAGCATCCAGTCCGGGGATTTGATAGGCATCCAGCTTGTATTGTTCCACCGCTTTTTCCAGGTTGCGTTTCACCTGGTTCTGCACCTCCATGTTAATTTGCCGGAAAGCGTATATTCCTACGGACACTTGGCTTTCCTCGTCCATTGGGCTCACCGTAACGATAGCGTACCATCCTTCTTTTTCGCACTGTTGTTTCAACGAGTCCAGCGACGCTTCGGGGCGGAAATGAAAAACGATATTGTCGGCATTAACCAGCGCCTTTTCTGCCAGTCCCGACCGGTCGACAACTATAATTGTTTTCTGCCGGTCGTCTTTTACCGACTGGATAAGAAACGGCACTACCATTAGCCCGGCAAGCAATACCGGAACAAGGATAGTGGTAAGTATAAATGATTTTTTCTTTACGCGCGTCAGAAATTCACGCTCAATAATCAGGAATATTTTTTTCATAATCGGTTTTTATGCTGTGCAAAGTTACATTTTTTTTTATAAGTTAAGAACTAAGAGTTAGCTGGCGCCAGTACTCTTAACTATTAACTCTTAGTTCTTAACTCATACCTCATACTTCTATTTCCACGCCGGTACGTTGGATTTCATCGAGCATTCCGGCATAGTCGGTATCACGGGCAATGACATGCGGTTCTATGCGAAAATCAACCTGCTCGGTAAGCCGCCATATCGGGGGGATTACCTTAAAAAAATCTCCCTCAAAATGGTTGACCACAAAAGCTACATCAATATCGCTATGCTCGCGGGGCGAACCTTTGGCATAAGAGCCGAAAAGATATACTTTCTCTATTTTCATCGGAAAAGAGGTTTTCACCAAGTCCTTGTAAACTCTTACCCGATTGATAATATCTTCTCTTTTATCCATTGTTGCAATTTTTTTGTTTGTTCATAAATTTCAAGGCATTTTTGGCGACTTAACATTTTTGCCATATTACTTTTGTATTCCGGATAGCGTGCTTCGATATTAAGCGGCTCCACTTCGCTTACCGTTATTTTTTGTTCTTCATTATTTCCGGATAAGCTATAACAACTGTTTTTTATGCTGTGCAAAGTTACATTTTTTTTTATAAGTTAAGAACTAAGAGTTATGAATTATGAGTTATTTCCCCACAGATGAACACAGATTATAACAGATTACACAGATTCTTTAAATTGGCTGGCGCCAGCTGACTTTCAACTTTCAACTACCCGGTTCCCATAGGGCGCTGGCGTCCCACGGGGTGCGGGAGACCAGTTCCCATAGGGCGCCGGCGTCCCGCAGGGTGCGGGAGACCAGTTCCCATAGGGCGCTGGAGTCCCGCAGGGTGCGGGAGACCAGTTCCCATAGGGCGCCGGAGTCCCGCAGGGTGCGGGAGACCAATTCCCATAGGGCGCTGGAGTCCCGCAGGGTGCGGGAGACCAGTTCCCATAGGGCGCTGGAGTC
>JAITSM010000073.1 GCA_031287815.1 Prevotellaceae bacterium | reverse complement strand
GTACTCTGCAAGATACCCAAGACCTAATCCAGGGACGACTTTGCAACCCTCATGTTCCCCGCATCGCGGTGGTTTAAGCCGGCATTTATGAATTTCCCCAATACGGCGTTGATTCGTTTTATGGAACAGGCAGGCGTTCCTGTGGTGGTGGAGCGCGGCGGGCGCGTATTTCCCGCTTCTTCGCGGGCGCAGGATGTGGCCGAAGCGTTGGTGCATTGGGCGCAGAGCCGGCAAGTGAATATTCGCTGCCGGGCGGAAGTGTTGCGCCTGATAATAGAGGGCGGAAAAATCACGGCGGTGGAAGCGCGCACGAACGGACGGCTGCAAACATGGCATGCGCGGGCGTTTATCATAGCGGCCGGCGGGCTGTCGTATCCCGCCACCGGCGCGACCGGCGACGGTTTCCGCTGGGCGGAAGCGGCCGGGCATACCGTAACGCCGCGGTATCCTTCGCTGGTGGCGTTAAAAACAGCCAACCCGCCGGTCGCCTTGAATGGGCTGGCGTTGCGCAATGTGTCGCTGACGCTGTTTATCGAGGGGCGCGCCGTAGAGGAAGCCTTCGGCGAAATGGTTTTCACGGACGACGGCGTAGACGGCCCCCTCGTGCTTCGATTGAGCCACAAGGCCGTGAACGCCCTCCGGCAAAATAAAAAAGTAACGCTGGAGCTCCATTGCAAACCCGCATTGAGCAGCGAACAAATACAAGCCCGGCTGCAACGCGAAATAGCCGCCTTTGCCGGGCAACCCCTCGGCGCCCTGCTGCGTAAATGGCTACCGGCGCAATTAACAGGGGCGTTTTTGGCGCAGGCGGGGCTGCCGCCGAAGAAAAAAGCGGCGCAACTGAACGCCCAAGACCAAAAAAAACTGATTGCCGCATTGCACTCATGGAAAATGGAAGTTTCGGGCTATGGCGGCTACGACCGGGCGGTGATCACCGCCGGCGGCGTGGCGATGAGCGACATTGACTACAAAACCATGCGCTCCCGCAAAATAGAAAACCTGTTTTTTGCCGGCGAAACGCTCGACCTTCATGCCGACACCGGCGGCTACAATTTGCAGATAGCCTTTTCTACCGGTTACCTGGCGGGAAAATCAGCAGCGAAGTATTTAGCGGATTTGTAGCACTTCGTTTTTTCAGGTCCAGACATCAGACATAAAAAAACCGCCGGCATGTTTCCATACCGGCGGTTTTCATTACTTCGCCTCTCTGCCTCCCCCTCTTTGGCTACCGTTTATACACAACTTTTGCCAGTAAACATCCCTGTTTGGATGAAGTAGAACCTTGTCTAAACGAGGATATTGTCCTTGACTTTAGCCAACGGATTTAATGGGAGGTTCCCTCTTTTTCGGACTTTAGCCCAGGTTTATTATGGCTAAAGCCCATCTGAGAAGAAGCCTCTTTAGACCGTCGGCTAAAGCCGACGGCAATAGAACTAGCGTTTATACACCACTTAATATAAAGTAGTCATCCGTCAAAGATACTGTCTAAAGTTGTGTATAAACGGTAGCCCTCTTTGGAGGGGGGGAGGGATGTCAGAATAGTTGCATGTTTTTGATTTGCAAATTATTTATTGATTATACCGATTCAATTGCTGACATCAGCATTTCGATGCTGACGCAGTTTTTCCGCCTTACGCCGGCATAAATTGTTCGTATTTTAACCGTGAGTCATTAGTTTAAGTTTGCAAGTTTAAGGTTACCGGCGACAGCCAACTCTCAGCGGATACGCCCGGCAAATAATTTCCGCCCTTGACACGTCATCTTTGGAATAACTTCATTACAACTACCTACAAACGTTACCAATGTTTTATACAGCGGCGCCTGCGTGAAATCGGTGGAATAAACTAACTCGTATTTCATGGGAATTGGTTTTAAAAGGTGGTAGGGGGAAGTCTCAATGATAGCAGGGTATAGCATTATTTGGGAACAATGTTTTTTTGCTTCTATGTTTATTAACTATTTTGAAAAATTATAAATTACGTATGCAGCGAACTTGGTTCCAGCTCAGGTCATATGCGAAACACGGTTTCGTGTTGGCCACACGATGCATACAATGCATTCTACGTTCATTCAAGGTGTCCCACGCTGCCGGATACGCCGAGTAATCGTTCAGGCAAGTTTTAGGCATTGCGTCATTTGCATCGTCAGCTCGACCTGGATCCGGGATAACAGAAAATCCATAGTGGTCTATTCCTGTACCATATACAGCATAGGTGTTAGCTGCCAGAAGTTCTATTTCGCTTGCAATATTGTGCAAATATGTAAATTGAGCTACTGAAGGAAGTATCCATCCAACAGGACATGCGATATTAGGACGATTATAAATTGTCCGCTGTGCGCCAGTCGGACATTTGTAGCTTTGTTTTGTAGCTGATGCATCGTATCTCATTTCTTCAGCTGTCCACCAAAGTTCGTCGGGCATCAAAACAATCCGGTACAATTCATTATCCCGCGCATCTTTTATCCACGCTTCCCAGTTCTGTGCGCCGCTGGCGCGTTGTTGGCAAAGATGCGTGGCATCAATATATAAATCGTTGCCCTGATAATGGCAGAACTCACCCGGACATGCTGTTTTATCTCTGATAGTAATAGGCGTAATGGTCAATGCCGAAGTAGTAAGCGTTGTCCCGGCTACCGTTTGAGTTGCTCCATCAGCAGCTGTCAATGTAAACGGCGGCGTGCCGTGAAAAGTATAAATTCCATTGTTTGCCGTTACATTTGGCGGATAGTCGGAAACATAAGCGCACCAATTAAACTTGGCAGGGACATTGGTCAGTTGCACTGTAAGCGTAGCGCTGTAATTAGTAGAGGCATTACCTTCCAACCAAAAACCGTTCCGATGGCTGCCGTCGTAAGAAGTTACGCCGCCGGAAACTGTTTCCGTAGTGGCGCGTGTCCACGAATTGCCCGAAGTGGTGTTGTTACTGTTTACCGTGATGTAATCTACCCACACCCATACTTTGGAAAGGTGCGTAGCATCTCGCGAGCCGGCATTCCACCACACGCGGAAAGACACGGTTTTGTCGGTATAATTTGCACCGAGCGGCTCGACGTTTGTTACCTGTGCGCTTGCTGCAATACTGGCAAGCATCGCGAAAAGAAAGAAAAGTTTTTTCATAAAATTAAATTTTTAAATTGTTGTTATTTTTGTAGCATCAGGGCTGTTTTGCAAACACAAACTAATTTCCATAAAACAACCCCTTGCTACGATTTTTTGTTCGCTGCCAATCATTGCAAAATGTTTTTATAAACGGTTTCTGCAAGTCGTTTCTTCAACTTTTATGGTGATTTTTTCCTGATTCCACTAAAAAACGAAGAGTAGAAGAAGCGGCTATGCTTATCAAAATTCGAGGTTGTGGAAACCCAGTTTACAAATAAGTACAACAACTTTCACCTACTCTTAGTAAAGTTGCTTATCCTTATATTCTTGTAAACTTAAAATTTTCCACATTTCGAATTTTTTGCAGAATAAAAGTTAAAGCGATATTTCTTTAGTATATCCATTCCAAAATGTCAAAGAGCAACTAATAACGGTGCAAATATATTACTTTATTTTTTAATTGCAAATATTTTTGAAAAGATTTTTTATCCCTCTGCCGGCACGGTAAACAAATTCGTAAATTTGTAAATATATAAAATCACCATGCAGCAAAATGAACTTTGTTACGTTATAATAAGTGAACGGACGAACACATGATGACTATTTTCAGAACCCCCGATGCGGAAACTGCCGCACGTCAAAAGCAGCTATATAACGCGCATTACCGGCGAATTTACAATACCTGCCTGCGCATTATCGGCCATGCGCCGGAGGCGGAAGAAGCGATGCACGACGCGTTCCTGAAAATTTTTAAGCATGTGCACAAAATCACCGGCGAGAAAGCGTTTTATGCATGGAGCCAAAGTATCGCTATCCGCACGGCGATTGACCGGGTGCGGAAAAAGAAAATATATTTCGAGCCGGTGCAGGACGTGGCGGAAGAAACGCCGGAAGAAGAAAGCGCCGTGCAATGGAGCGTGGCTGCCGTCAAGCAAAAACTGAACGAACTGCCCGACGGTTACCGCATCATCCTTTCGATGCGGCTGTTTGAGGAGTGCTGCTTTGAAGAGATCGCCGCCGCGCTGAAAATAAAAGAATCAACCGTGCGCTCGCAGTTTGCAAGGGGGCGGAAAAAACTGTTGCAGCTTTTAGAACATAGACAATAGAGCATAGACAATAGACTGTTTAAATTTTTGAATTATGAAAATAGAACAATTTATCAAACATAATTTACCCGCTTTTGACGAAGAGCCGGCAAGCGGCCATTATGAACGGTGGCAAGCCAAACGGGGTAAACAGCGCCGCCGCACTAAAATATTTCTTATTTCGCGAATAGCGGCAGCCGCTTGCATTACGGCCGTAATAACCATAACTGTTTTTTCGTATGCCCCTGCTCCCGGTATGCCGGAAGAAACGGCGCTCTTCTGCGAAGACGCGCCCGACATGAAAAATTGCTATTTCGACCAGATGAACGCCGTGGCGGCGCAAATCCGGGAAATCGCCGAAACCCGCGACAGCATGGACTCGCAGGATGTGATGATAGAAATGGAAAACCTGTTGCTCGCCGGCGATGATCTCGAACCGGAACTGCCCGAAGAACTGCCCGAAGAGGCCACAAAAGCCATTTTAGCCGGCTATTACCGTCATCATCTCGAAAGCCTGCAATCCCTCGCGGAACAATTTAAAAATTCAACAATTTAACCATTCAAAAATTTGGAATAACTTTTAAATAAAAAAAAATGAAAAAAATTATCTTACTTATGATTTTGTCGGGCGCGGCGCTGGCTGCTGCCGGCCAGGTAACGGAAACGCGGGCGGTTTCCGGCTTTACAGGCATTTCCGCCAGCAATGTTTTCGATATTACCGTCACAAAAGGGGCTGCGGAATCGCTTGTGATTACGGCCGACGAAAAGGTGATGCCTTATGTGCGCAGCGAAGTGCGCAACGGCGTATTGAAACTGTATCTCGACAACGACCACCGCCCAAAGCATATGGATGTAAATAACCTGAAAGCGGCGGTTACGGTAAAAGAACTGGAAACCGTAAAGCTGTCCGGCGCCTGCAAACTCACGAGCGATGCGGTGTTCACGCCCGCGCAGTTTGAGGTAGGCCTCAGCGGCGCATCGTCGCTGCAACTGGCGGTAGAAACCGGCAAGCTGTCGCTTGAAGTAAGCGGCGCAAGCAAAGTTACGCTTAACGCTACCGTGAAGGAAGAGGCGGAATTCGACCTTTCGGGCGCCACAAAAGTGCAAAGCAAACTGCGCGCCCGACGCCTTGAAGTGGACATGAGCGGCGCTTGCAATGTATCCTTGAGCGGCAGCGCAAACGAAGCTTTTTTTGATTTGTCGGGCGCGTCCAAAATCGACGCCGGCGATTTTACCATCAACAAAGCGACGGTAGAATCGTCGGGAGGAACCAACATCACGTTAAACGTGGAAGAAACACTATTGGTGCGCTCGTCGGGCTCGTCCAGGATACGCTACAAAGGCTCGCCGAAAACGTTTGACGTAAAAACCAGCGGCGCGTCCAGTTTAGGGAAAATAGAATAAACCATAAAAAAAATAATCGGTATGAAAAAAACCATGTTCCTTGCCGCCCTGCTCATGAGCTTTGCAGCTACAGCGCCCCTTTTTGCGGACAACGATGAAAAAGAATCCAACGAACCGTTTGCAGTATATAAATTCCCTGTGGCGGCTATTGAAAAAGTAACGGTATCGACCGCCGGCGGCAGCATTCGCGTAGCCGGCGACGCCACCGGCGAAGCAGTGGTTTCCGTATGGATTCGCTCCACTCGCGGGAAAAAATTGCCGAAGGAAGACATCCAAAAAATTCTTGATGAACATTACGACCTGGCAGTAAAAGCGGAGCACGGCGAGTTGCGCGCCGAAGCCAGGCGGGTAAGCGATGAACGATGGTCTTCTACAAACAGCCTGTCCGTTTCCTTCCGCCTTAGCGTGCCGCAGAAAATCGCCAGCCGGCTGGAAACCTCCGGCGGCAGTATTTATATCCGGAACCTGACAGGCAAAGAAGACGTAACCACCAGCGGCGGCAGCGTGTATGTGGAAGAAGTCAGCGGAACGGTTACCGGACGCACGTCGGGCGGCAGCATTCGCCTTTCCGCCAGCAAGGGGGACATACAGCTTTCCACTTCCGGCGGCAGCATCCGTGCGCAGGACAGCGAGGGGGACATCACCCTCTCCACCTCCGGCGGCAGCGTGCGCCTGGATCACATCAACGGCAATATTCGCGCTACCACCAGCGGCGGCACCATCCGGCTGGCCGATTTAACCGGCACGATACAGGCGAGAACTTCGGGCGGCAGCATTCATGCCGACCGTGTGAGCGGCACGCTGACTGCCGGCACTTCGGGCGGCAGCATGAAGCTCGCGGAGATTGCCGGCAACCTGGACGCCCGCACCTCCGGCGGCGGCATGAATGTACAAATGACTTCGGTTAGCGAATATGTCCGGTTAACCAACAGCGGGCACATTACGCTGTCGCTGCCCGGCGGCAAAGGATACGCCTTGAGAATTACCGGGCAGCATATCGACACGGGCGTGCTGGAAAACTTCTCCGGCGTTTTTGAATCGAAAACCATAGATGGAACGCTTAACGGCGGCGGCGCAGAAATCAACATCAGGTCGTCGCAAAGAGTCCGTTTAATGTTTGAATAAAAAGGGGGAAGGGGGAAGGGGGAAGGGTGAAGGGTGAAGGGTGAAGGGTGAAGGGTGAAAGTTAAAAGTTAAAAGTTAAAAGTTAAAAGTTGCTGGCGCCAGCTCACTTTTAACTTTTAACTTAACTGGGCAGGGCTATTTTTCATTGTCGATTAAATCAAGCCCCTGTTTTTTGTAATATTTAAACATGCCATCGCTACTTATAACCGGCATTTTTTCTGTCATTGCGTGCGAAATAATAAGATGGTCGCAATGGTCATTATGCCCTTTTACAGGTGTTAGCGCCGCCAATGTTTTAAGGTGTTCCTTTTTTATGTAGCTAATAGTAAATCCAAGTTCCTTTTCTACGGTATCAAAAATATCGTCCGCATATTTCCATGTTTTGGGTTTCACACGCCCTTCATGAAAAAGGCAAACAACCTCTTTTATACTTTCAGAACTTACATATATCCTGTTCTCATAATCGTCAAGGATAGGCTGAACATTCCGCGAAATATTATAAGGCTCGGAAAGGATAAATATCAATATATTTGTATCTATCAAATAACGCATCGCTATCTTAAAACAGCTTGACGGTCTATTATTGTAAGGATCCCCTCCGGATGTTCCCGCATCCATTGTCCTGCTTTGGATAATTTCTTCGGTTTTTCCATTTTGGCTGCTGCCTTGCCGGGGGCGCTTTTTGCTGTTCTTTTTGTTGCTGTCGCCATAGTTCCATTGGTTTTTCTGCAAAGGTATATAAAATTTCCCGATTCCGGACAGGGGTATTTTGCACGCAGGGGCGCACGCCGCGCGTTTTAAAGTTTAAGGTTGCTGGCGCCTTTTTGAGTTAAAAGTTAAAAACTAAAAGTTAAAAGTGGCTGGCGCCAGCTCACTTTTCACTTTTCACTTTTAGTTTTCTATGTTGGGGGTCGGGGAAGGTGAGGTGGAAGGGGGTGCGGGGTTTTTCCGCCGGAGGGGCGTTTTGGGGAGCCCCATGGCGTCGAGGTCGGTGTCGGTCACCATCGGATCTGATTTCAGGATGCTGTAGAGCTGCCGGGTGCGAGGCAGTAGTTCCATGTGCGTACGGATAAGTGGTAGCGGGCTTCGTGCCCTTGAGGTAGCCAATCGTTGTTTCTCATCGTTGTTTTTGTTTTTAAATGGTTGTTTTTTTAAGTTTATTTATTGTTGACTTTATTTGGTGAATTGTCTTCTCTTCTCGGAATATTGTCTTCTCTTCTCGGAATATTGTCTTCTCTTCTTGGAATATTGTCTTCTCTTCTTGGAATATTGTCTTCTCTTCTTGGAATATTGTCTTCTCTTCTTGGAATATTGTCTTCTCTTCTCGGAATATTGTCTTCTCTTCTTGCTTTATTTTTGTCCTTTTTCCCTAAAAAAACGTTCTGTTTTTCGGAAAGCCGGTGCAAAGGTAGAAAAGTTTTTTGGATGGGGGCAAGGGTGTAACGAATATTTAACAAATTTTAACAAAGGGGGGGAAGGGGATGAAAGTTAAAAGTTAAAAGTTAAAAGTTAAAAGTTAAAAGTTAAAAGTTAAAAGTTAAAAGTTAAAAGTTAAAAGTTAAAAGTTAAAAGTTAAAAGTTAAAAGTTAAAAGTTAAAAGTT
>JAITSM010000028.1 GCA_031287815.1 Prevotellaceae bacterium | reverse complement strand
GCGGCAAAACCCTCTACTTCGCCCTCCGGTGGGAAAACACCCGGGGCGAAAAAGGGCCGTGGAGCACGATGAAGAGCGCGATAATCCCGTAGACCCAGTAGCAGTAGGCAGTGGGCAGTGGGCAGTGGCTAACGCCAACAGCCTTTGCCGTAAATTTGAAAAGACGCCGGTATGGAAACATGCCGGCGGTTTTTTTTAATGGAGAATTAGCTGGCGCCTCAAGAGACATTCTCCATTCTCAATTAAATTCGTACTTTTGTGTAAAAATTTTGTGAGGATGAAACTAACAAGCAATAAAAAAACCCGGATGGTGGTGAAAACCTATATTTTTATCACGCTGGGGATATTTATTTATGTGACGGGCTGGGTCGCCTTTTTGATGCCCAATCACCTGGTCGGCGGCGGGGTGAGCGGCATTGCGGCGATCATACAGTACGCCTCCGGCTTTCCGGTGAGTTATACGTATTTTCTCATCAATCTGTTCCTGCTGTTGCTGGCGCTGAAAATACTCGGCAGGGGCTTCGGCGCAAAAACCGTGTATGCCGTTGTCCTGACCACCGTGTTGTTCCGCGTCCTTCCGCCGGTGATTCCCGCCGACTTGATTGCCGACCTGTCCGAGAACGGGAAACTGATCTCGGCGCTCATCGGCGGCGTGCTGACCGGCGCCGGTATCGGCATTATCTTTAACCAGGGCGGCAGCTCCGGCGGCACGGACATCGTGGCGCTCATCATCAACAAATACCGCAATATCTCGCCCGGCCGCATCATCCTTTCGATTGACATGGTGATTATCGGCTGTTCGTTTTTCGTGTCCGGCGAGCCGACGCTCGGGAAACAGCTGGCTACCGTGCTTTACGGCTACATCGTGGTCAGCGTAACGGGCTACACTATCGACATGATGCTCTCCGGCGCGCGGCAGTCGCAGCAGTTTTTTGTATTCTCAAAACACTACGAAACCATCGCCCGGCGCATCACCACAGAGATGAACCGCGGCGTAACCATCCTCGACGGGCAGGGCTGGTACTCGAAAAACGAACAGAAAATAGTGATGATTATTGCCCGCAAAAGCGAATCGAACGGCATCTACCGTATCATTAAAGAGGTGGATAAAGACGCCTTCCTCTCCGTCGGCAACGTGATGGGCGTATATGGAAAAGGATTTGAACGAATACGGGGATAGCTTTTTTAATGTGACTAATTGTTTAATGTGCTAATGTGACTAATTGTTTAATGTGCTAATGTGACTAATTGTTTAATGTGCTAATGTGACTAATTGTTTAATGTGCTAATGTGACTAATTGCTTAATGTGTTTAATGACTCCGGCGCCAGCCCAATTAGTCACATTAGTCACATTAGCACATTTATAATTCATAATTAAATGAAAATTGTTTTTGCTACCGCTAATCCGCACAAGGTTGCGGAAGTGCAAAAGTTGCTGGGCGGCGCCTTTGAAATCACTACGCCGCAGCAGTTGGGCTATGCGGGCGACATCCCCGAAACCGGCGCGACCTTGCAGGAAAACGCCCTGCAAAAGGCGCGGTTTATCGCTGAAAAGTTCGGGCTCCCCTGCTTTGCCGACGACACCGGGCTGGAAACGGATGCGCTGCAGGGCGCGCCGGGCGTACATTCCGCCCGCTATGCCGGCACGAACAAGGACTCCGCCGCCAACATGCAACTACTGTTAAAAAACCTGCACGGCGCCGCCTGCCGCACGGCGCGTTTCCGCTGCGTGATCGCCCTGATTATCGACGGGCAAGAACGCCTGTTTGAAGGCGTAGCGGAAGGCGAGATTTTGACGGAACCGCAGGGCGCGCAGGGCTTCGGCTATGACCCGGTGTTCCGGCCCGCAGGCCACCGCCGCACCTTTGCCGAAATGTCCGCCGAAGAAAAAAACCGCCTCTCCCATCGCGGAAAAGCCGTCACCCAACTGGTAGCCTCCCTCCGGGAATGGAGAATGTCTTTTTAATTATGAATTATGAATTATGTGGGAAAGGGATGAATGCTGGCGCCAGCTACCTCATACTTCAACCCTCTCGATGAGTAAGCGAGCGGTTATTCGATGAGTAAGCGGGCGGTTGTTCGATGAGTAAGCGGACGGTTGTTCGATGAGTAAGCGGACGGTTGTTCGATGAGTAAGCGGGCGGTTGTTCGATGAGTAAGCGGACGGTTATTCGAAAGATATGGATAAGGCGCCAGCAACCTTAAACCTTAAACTTTAAACCTTAAACTAAATAGGCGCCAGCCAATTCTCCATTCTCAATTTTCCATTCTCAATTAGCTAAAAAATGCTTCACAAACTCACCGCAATAGTGCTTCATACGAAGAAATACAGGGAAAGCAGCCTGCTGGCGTATGTTTATACCAACCTTTTCGGGCGGCAGGCGTATGTGGTAAACGGGGTGCGATCCGAAAAAAATAAAGCCGGCATGGCCTTCTTCCAGCCCCTGACCCTGCTGGACGCCGTAGCCTACCATAACCCGAAAAGCGACCTGCAACGCCTGAGCGAATACCGTTTGTTGCAGCCGCTGCACAGCATCCCGTTTTCGATGACCAAGAATGCGCTGGCGTTATTTATCGGCGAAGTGCTTTACAAAACCATTCGCGAACACGAGCCCAACGCCGAGCTGTTTCGTTTCCTCGTCCGCTCCGTGCTTGATTTGGACAGCTTGACGCAGGGCGTTTCCAACTTTCATCTTTACTTTCTGGTGCACCTGAACCGCTATCTGGGCTATGCGCCGGGCAATGATTATTTCTCCGAAACGCCGTATTTCGACGTGCAGGCAGGGGAATTTACGCCGCTGCGCCCGGAGCACGGGCTGTTCTTTGACCCTTCGCAGACGCAATTATTCGCTACGCTGCTCCACAGCGTGCCGGAGAACCTGGCGCAGCTTTCCCTCCACCACGACCAGCGCAACCGGTTTGTGGATAACATGCTCCGTTTCCTCCACCATCATTTCGACACGCCGGTATCCGTGCGTTCCGCCGCTATTTTGCAGGAAGTATTCCGGTGATCAGGAATTTTAATATGTGGATAATAAAGTTGACACCACTGCGCTTGTCGCAACGTATGACTTAAAAAAAATATATCTTTGCAAAAATATTTACCTTATGCCATTAAATAATTTTTTCGAAAAATATTTTGCAGATTCAAAAACTTGCTGTACCTTTGCACCGTCAGCACCCGCCAAGCCTCTTTACAATGCTCAAATCGGCGGGGCGTTTTATTTTACACCACTATGAAAACAATCTATTCCAAACCTTGCACGCTCCCGCAGGATTTGATACTCCTGTTAAAAAGTCGCGGTTTATCTATCCCAAATGAACAACGGGCTATCTGCTATCTTACCAATATCGGATATTTCCGATTAAGCGCCTACCTCTATCCCCTGCTGGAAGAACCGAAAACCAGCCATCGCTATAAAGGCGGGGCTACGTTCGACATGGCGCTTGATATGTACCGTTTCGACCGGAAATTGCGCGTGTTGCTTTTCAACGAACTTGAAAAAATCGAAGTTGCCATACGAAGCGCCATGAATAATTGGATTTCTGATGCGTTGAATGATGTATTTTGGATGACCAATGCAAGCTATTTCAATAATCCAGTAATTTTCGAAAAACGCTTATCCATTATTCAATCGGAATTGGAAAGGACAAATGAAGAATTTATTACTCATTTTTACGCCAAATACAATAATCCTTTCCCTCCGGTATGGATGCTTGCCGAAATAATACCTTTCGGTATATTGTGCAGCATATTTAATAATCTAAAGTATAAATCCATTCAAAAAAAAGTTGCAACCTGCTTCGGGCTTCCCATACCGGCCTTTTCTTCGTGGATGGTATCGTTAGTAGGTTTGCGGAATTTATGCGGGCATCATAACCGGACATGGAACAAAGAAATTCCACTTGTTCCAGCCCCGCTTAAAAACCCCGCTTTCCCATGGATAGATACTTCCTCAACTGATCCTAAACGTGTTTACTTCCGTATTTGCATCATCAAATACCTGCTGTTTACAGTTTCACCCAATAATTCATTTACGCAAAAACTGAAATCGCTGTTGGCGGAATATCCTTCCATTGACGTCCGCGCTATGGGTTTCCCCGTTAATTGGCAAAACGCGCCGCTATGGCAATAACCCTTTTTAAAGAAACAGGCCGTGCAATTCGTAAAGGTTGAAAAAAGTGGATTTTTTATTTTTTTCGCATAAAATTTGCATTTAAAAAAAATGTAGTTATATTTGCAGCATTGTTACGTTCTTTTTTATGGATTTAGAAGTCGGTAATCTTGCCGATGTTCTGTTCTTGAAATCTAGTCAATTTCAAAATGTATCGAAGAGTTATTCATTCAAACGTGAATTATAAAGTATTTCGATACAGGGTTGACTAGAACCTCAAGAACGATACATTAAAGTTCACGTTTTAGTTTTTATTCCCTTGAGATAAAAATAGAAATGTGGAAATTGGCAGCGAATAGAGAATCGTAGCAAGGGGTTGTTTTATATAGAAAAGTTTGTGTTTGCAAAACAACCCTGAAGCTGCGAAAACGGAACATAGACAAAATACCGGTAACCCTTAAACAGGAAACTATAAACCTTAAATAATAATAGTATGAAAAAAATTTCCTTTCTTCTCGCAATGCTTGCAAGCGTGGCTGCAAGCGCCATCGTAACGGTAACGCCGATTAGTACGAACTATACCGTACCGCCAACGGTTACTTTCAAAGTGGAATGGACGAATACACCCACTGCACCCTACAATAGCCGCGTATGGGTGTGGGTGGATTTTTGTTCGATTACCGGGACTACGCCGG
>JAITSM010000137.1 GCA_031287815.1 Prevotellaceae bacterium | reverse complement strand
CTGCGACAGCCCGTATTTTCCGGCAAACCGTTTTACCTGCATCCCCAGATAGCGTCCGTATTCCGCATCCAGCGCGGCAATGCCTTCCGCCGTCAGGTAATAGGAGCCGCGCAGTTTTTCGCGCCATTCTTCACTGTACGGATAACTTTCGGCATGGAGGATTTGGTACGTCCATTTTTCGCCTTCTTTCTTGAAGTGCGCATACACGATATCCAGCCCGTCCAGCGACGTGCCGCTCATCAGCCCGATAATTTTTTTAGTCATACGTTTTAGTTTAAGGTTTATTTAACTACCCTAACTACATTAATTACTCTAACTACCCCATTATTCATTCTTCATTGAAATAATTCCGTTGTCGCCGATAGTAATCAGCGCGGCCATTTCGGGGAAATCCTGCCGGGTTAATTGTTGAATGATTTTCAGGGCGCGTTGTTGCGTGTCCACTTTCGGCGGCTGGCGTTTTTCCTGGCAGGTAGAAATAATTTCGGCATGCAGGAAGGCGCCGTCGCTGTCGGTGCGGATTTTAAAAACCGGCGCCACGCCGCTGACGCCGCTGACATTGATGCGGTCGAATGTGCAGAAATTTCCCATGCTGTAGGCAATAAAACGGCGGCGGTATACTTCCACCGCCCGGGTTACATGCGGCCCGTGCCCCAACAGAATATCCGCGCCGGCGTCAATCATGCGGTGGGCAAATTTATATACATTTCCCCTATCTTCCCCGAGAAAGTATTCCGTTTGGCGCGTTACGTGCTGGCGGCTGCCGCCCTCCGCGCCCCCATGAAACGATACAATCACTATCCGGCAGGCGGCGGCCAATTCGCGCACGATTTTTTCGGCGGCAGGAATATCTTTAAGGCTCACCGTGCCGCTGTTGGGCGCGAAAGCGGCAAAGCCGTATTTCACGCCTTTCAGGGTAAACGTATCGGTAACGCAGTATCCTGCGAGGCCGGCAAAATGAATGCCTGCTTTTTTCAATGTTTCCACCGTAGAGCGGCGCCCCTGTTCGCCAAAGTCGCCGACGTGGTTGTTGGCCACGCTTAGCAGGTTAAATCCCGCATCCGCCAAACAGTTTACGAAATGCGCAGGCATCCCGAAAGTATAGCAAACGCTGGGGTCGTTACATTTCTTGGGGGTAGCGGCGTTATCGGTCAATACGCCTTCCAGGTTTCCGAAAGTAATATCGCCGCCGGAGAGCGCGCTTTTCAACGGTTCCAGCAAGCCGGAACAGTCTTCGCCTGCCGGCAAATAATTACGCGAGGGATATATCGTGCCCAGCATAATATCGCCGGCAGCCACAACCGTTACTTCCTGCGCAGCCACGCATACCGGAAATAAGAGGAAAAGGAGAAATAATTTAATGGAGAATGGAAAATGGAGAATGGAGAATGGGCTTGCGCCGGCATTCTTAATCCTTAGTTCATACCTCATACTTCCTACCTCATACTTCTTTCAACGTTTCCACAAGGAAGTTCCAGCATTTTTCGACGGTGTCGATTTTCACTCTTTCGTCGGGCGAGTGCGGCGAACGGATGGTGGGGCCGCAGGAAATCATGTCCCAGTGCGGGTATACGCCGCCCAGCAAACCACATTCCAGCCCGGCATGAATAGCCTTCACTTCGGGCGTTTTGTTGTATAGTTTTTGATATACTTTTTTCATTGTTTGCAGCACAAGCGAAGCGGGGTTGGGCTTCCAGCCGGGATAACCGCCGGTGAACTTCACTTCTGCGCCTGCCAGCGTAAACACCGCTCCCATCATCGCCGCCAGGTCGTCCTTTGCCGAATCGACCGAACTGCGCAGCAGGCAGGAAATGCGGGCAACGCCGTTTTCCAGCTTTACAATTGCTAAATTATTGGACGTTTCTACCAGTTCCGGCACGGAATCGCTCATGCGCATCACCCCGCTGGGGCAGGCATAGACCGACAGGATTAACGCTTTTTGCGTTTTTTCATCCACCACTTTTCCGGGCGTTTCGGCAGCGTCCAGCGCAATCTTCAAGCCTTCGTCGGTAACGGAAAGCTCTGCGGCTATGGTGCGGAACAGGGCGGCTACCACCTCTGTGGCAGCGGCGGCCTTGCCGGCGGGAAGCAGCAGGGTGGCGAAGGCTTCGCGCGGAATAGCATTGCGCAAGCTGCCGCCGTCTACCGACGACAGGCGCAGGCCAAATTCATTGGACAGCTGGTACAGCACGCGGAATAAAATCTTATTGGCATTGCCGCGCCCCAAACTGATCTCCATGCCGGAATGCCCGCCTTTCAGCCCTTTTACCGACAACCGGAAGGCTTCATATCCTGCCGGCGCCGGCTCTTCCGTTCCGTTGAATACAAAAGCCCCGTCGAGCCCGCCGGCGCAGCCTACATACAGTTCGCCTTCGTCTTCCGAATCCAGGTTGATTAAAATTTCGCCTTTGAAAAGTCCCGGCTTTAAACCGAAAGCGCCGGTCATGCCGGTTTCTTCGTCAATGGTGAACAAGGCTTCCACCGGGCCATGCGGCAGGTCTGTAGCTTCCAGCACCGCCATCGCCATCGCCACGCCAATGCCGTTGTCTGCGCCAAGCGTCGTGCCTTTGGCGCGTACCCATTCGCCGTCCACGTAGGCGATAATCGGGTCTTTTTCGAAATCGTGCACCGTGTCGCTGTTCTTTTGCGGCACCATATCCAGGTGCGTTTGCAGAATAACGCCCTTGCGGTTTTCCATGCCTTTCGTGGCCGGCTTGCGGATAATCACATTGCCGATGCCGTCCACGATGGTTTCCAGCCCGAGCTGTTTCCCAAAGTTCGTTACATATTCTACTACTTTCCCCTCATGCTTTGACGGGCGCGGGATTTGCGTGAGCGCATAGAAATTTTTCCATACGCGTGCAGGTGCTAAATTTGCAATACTCATAATTTGTTAAATTTTAAAGTTGTTAAAAATGCTTGTGGCTGTCATCCTACAGCCCTTTGTAAGAACCCCGCTAACGGATGGTTTTTACGGACACAAATATACTAAAAATTTTGTTACCACGCCGGGTAAAAGAGGATTTTAGCCGGCAATGGATGGTAAGCGGTTAGCAAACTAAAAAAATATTTGCAATTAAAAAATATTGTTCTATATTTGCAGCGGAATAACGCTCTTTGATTATATGTGGTCGGTTGAATATCGACATTTTCTTTAGTAATGGGAATCTGGTAAATTTCTACGGCTTGAAAAGGGAATAATTTTACGATGTAAACGTGAACATTTTCTATTTTTCAAGCAGGTATACCAGAACCTCCATTACTGATAGATTGAAGTTCACGTTTCATTTTTAGTTTAAATAAAAAATAAACGTGACTATTGGCAGCGAGTAAAAAATCGCAGTACGGGGTTGTTTTGTAAAAAAAGTTTGTGTTTGTAAACAACCCTGAAGCTGCGAAAAAAGAACATAGACTTGTAGAGCATAGACAAGAGACTTGTCGAACATAGACAAGAGACTTGTAGAACATGGACAAATGGACAGACAACAACGTCCCATGAGGGACGGAATGTGAAAAGGGGTAACAATAAAAGACGAATTTAATGAACAACGAATAATGAATAATGTCTATTGCCGTACGTGCGGCAAGCCGTTTGCACCCCTGCAGGGAGGTTTTTTTACTCTGCCGCAAATCGTTTTCACTCCTGCGGGACGGTTTGCGGCGCTGCCGCAAATCGTTTGCACCCCTGCGGTAGGGTTTGCGGCGCTGCCGCAAATCGATTGCACCCCTGCGGAAGGGTTTGCGGCGCTGCCGCAAATCAATTGCACCCCTGCGGAACAGTTTGCGGCGCTGCCGCAAATCGATTTCACCCCTGCGAACCGGTTTGCGGCGCTGCCGCAAATCGATTGCACCCCTGCGAACCGGTTTGCGGCGCTGCCGCAAATCGATTGCACCCCTACGAACCGGTTTGCGGCGCTGCCGCAAACCGGTTGCACCCCTGCAAAACGGTTTTCAAGTCTACTGCAAGCCGATTGTAGCTTATACTATCGAATATTTAACCAATAAACAACTATAATTATGAAAACATTATCAAAACAAACAACACAAAATTCCCCCTTCGGGGGATTTAGGGGGCTTGTACTCCTTCTTCTTTGGGGCGTAGGAGGCTTGCCTGCCGCCTTCGCGCAGGCTACCGTTACGCCGGTCGGCGTAGATTATGACCGCCAGGAGGTGAAATTCCGCGTTGCATGGAATGCGGCTACTGCTGCCAACAACCGCGTGTGGGTGTGGGTAGACTTTTGTTCCGTCGCCGGCACAACGCCGGGTACTTTTGCGCCGGCAACCATCACTTCGGCTTCCGTAACTTCCGGCGCTCCTACTGATTTAAACGGGCGCGGTTTTTATGTAACCGCCAATGGCGCGACCGTTACCGCCCAATTAAACGCCACCGGTCAATTCAACTGGTGCGCTTACGCCAGCGACTACCCGCCCAATGCCACCATAGGTGACGGAACTTATACTTTGAAAGGATCGCCGCCATTCAAAATCACTTACAATGGCAGCAGCTACATCGAAACATCCGATAAAAGTTTTACGCTTGGTTGCATTGCTTCTCTTACCGACGCTACCGGTTGTCCCGGAATAATTAACTACCCCGCTTTTTCTGCTGGTGCGTTGGGCAACGGCAGTTGGGGAAGAATGGGAGAATTTTTAAATGTCGGCGGCACGCCATTGGGTATTGTCAGCGCTACAACTGCCAGCGGCGGCAGCGGTAAAATAACCTACAAATGGTATAAAAATAATGCGGAAATCAGCGGAGCTACTGCAACAACTTACCTTCCGCCAAAAGCAGACGCTGCTGCTGCCGGCACGTTCAATTATACGCGCAAAGCCTATGACGGCGTTTGCAACACCGCAGGAACAATCGCTTCTGGCACGTGGATAAATGTCGTAGGCGGACCTATTCATAGTTATACGGGGTGCTCAATTGATGTAGCAAAGTACGATATATCTCAACTGTTACTTTGGACTGAGGCTGACGCCGCTTGCAAAAGCTTAGGATCTGGGTGGAGGTTGCCTACAGCTTCAGAAGGTATAAATTGCTTAGGACCGTATAGATTTCAACTGAATTTGATAGAACCAACACCTGTTGCAGACCGAACTTATTGGGAAAGCACAACAACCACGCCGACTGGTGGCCCTCCCGAGTGTATAGGACGAGCATCACATACCTTCTTGCATATAAAAAATTATGATGAGCCTGACTGGTATGTGAAGCCTGACTGCGATAAACAATGGTGCAATGACCCGACGTGGGGCTATTGCGAATCTATAGTATCATATACTCGTTGCGTAAAAGATAAATAAAATAATAGATACATGAATATTCTAATTTCTTCTTACAACCAAAGAAGAACGACAGCTATGCAAAGCCTACATTAAGATATTTGCACTACACCACTAATATCTTTTATTTTTCCCGTCGATCGCTGCAAAAAACTTCAAGAACCCTTCAGCCGTACTTTCCAGCTCTTCGAGGAATCCGTTGTGCCCGGAATTTTTCAGCCAATGTTCTTGACATAGAAGACAGGGAAAAGTTGAACCCCTGTCGCCATCCAGTAAACAGATATCACACACTACTGAGATGGTTCGGTGTCCAAGCGCCTCGACAAGGGGCAATCGGGAGAAATAATTTTCCTATATTTGCACAAATAATAATTAAAAAAACATACAATGAAAAAAATTTATCTCTTTATTACCTTGTCGTTGCTCGCTATGGCGCAATCAGTGCGCGCCGACGAGGGGATGTGGCTTTTGCCGCTTATAGAAAAACTGAACTATGCCGCTATGCAAAAACAGGGGCTGGCGCTGTCGGCAGAAGAAGTTTACAGTATCAACCGGTCGAGTTTAAAAGATGCAGTGGTGATTTTCGGCGGCGGCTGCACCGGCGAAATTATTTCACCCGAAGGGCTGCTGCTGACCAACCACCACTGCGGTTACGGCATTATTCAAGAACATAGCAGCGTGGAACACGACTACCTGAAAGACGGTTTCTGGGCCAAAACCCGCGCCGACGAAATTCCTTCGCCCGGTTTGTCCGTCACATTTTTAGAGCAAATCGAAGACGTGAGCAATAAAATTTTGCCGGAAGTGGCAAATATCGCCGACGAAAAGCAACGCGGTACAAAAGTAAACGAAATCGCAAAAGCCTTGCGCGACACGGCAACAAAGGATCAAAGCAACATTCGCGCTGCCGTATATCCGATGTTCAACGGCAATGCCTATTATTTATTTACCTATAAAATATATGAAGACGTGCGGCTGGTGGGCGCGCCGCCGTCGGCCATCGGGAAGTTCGGCGCCGACACCGACAACTGGATGTGGCCGCGCCACACAGGCGATTTCTCCATGTTCCGCGTATATACCGACAAGGACGGAAACCCCGCCGAATATGCCGCCGACAACATTCCGCTAAAACCGAAACACCACTTCAACGTGTCTATCGCCGGATTTGAAGAAGGCGACTACGCTATGGTTTTAGGCTATCCGGGAAGCACCGACCGCTATATGACCTCGTGGGAAGTGCGCGAACGGATGAATGTGATTAACGCCGTACGCATTTATGTGCGCGGCATCCGGCAGGAAATCCTGCTGGAAGACATGCTCGCCGACCCGAAAGTAAAAATTCAATATGCCTCTAAATATACCGGCTCGACCAATTACTGGAAAAATTCCATCGGTATGAACGAAGCCCTGCAACGCTTGAAAATCGTGGAAAAGAAAGAAGCGATAGAAAAACAATTTGCCGGATTTGCCG
>JAITSM010000056.1 GCA_031287815.1 Prevotellaceae bacterium | reverse complement strand
CCGGTATCCGTAGCCGGCGGGAGCTACGATGGACAAAACGGACGGGGCTTTTATGTATATGGCAATTCCACGACCGTTACCGCCACGTTGAGCAACATTACCGGCAAATTCAACTGGTGCGCTTACGGTAGCGATTACCCGCCAAATATGGTTTTGGATGAACAAATCTATTATTTTAAAGGTACGCCGCCATTCATATTAAAAGAAGCGAATGGAGGGGTTCACGAAATCACACAAACATCCATGCCAAAAGCAAATTTAACCTTTGTACCGGTAAGTATTACCGACAAGACGGAATGTCCCGGAGGATTGCAAGAAGTTATAGGAACTTGTGCCTATACAGGTACGGACTGGTATGCAGACCCCGAGCACAAATGCCAACAGCGCATCAGCGGCGCACAGAATTGGGAAGCGTATATAAAAGACCCGCGAGATGACGAATTGTACCGTATTGTACAATACTCCGACGGTGTATGGTGGTGGGCTGACGACTATCGCGGTAGTTATGGATATGAACGCACATGCTCTGGATTGAGGCTGTATAGCGCTACTGATAAAAGTTTGGCTTGTCCTAACGGTTGGATATTGCCAAGTGCTAATGAATACAAGAATCGTTTTACAAGGCCTGCAACTAATGATAACTGGGGGGGAGCATTGAATCCTACAAAATTTTGCTACAACAAAGACAATGGCTGCTTTATCTACGACATGCCAATACGCTGCGATGTGGTGGCAACCGATCTCACAACCGCTGTGTGGTCGTTTTGTGACTCTGATATGACGATTAATTCTGTTGCGCTAACCCCTGGTCAAATACGTTGTTTCCACCAACTATAATTTTCACCGGCATAATATAACAATACCGCTGTCCAATATGGCGATTTTATTTTTTGAATGATTCAATTATAAAATCCCGGAAATATTCAAAAAGTTAGGGATAATGGTGTCGACGTACGGGGAAAGCGTTGCAGTCGGAAGGGTGGTCGAGAGGCCTATTACTTTCATGCCGGCCTTTTTCCCGGCGGTGATGCCGGCAATGGAATCTTCAAACACCACACACTCCGCCAGCGGCACATGGAGGGCTTCGGCCGCCAGGAGGTAGCACATCGGGTCGGGCTTGCCGATGGTGATTTTATCGGCTGTGATGAGGGCGTCAAAGGTGTTTTCCAGATTCATTTTTTGCAGGGCTACCGTCATTTTTTCGTTTGGCGAACTGGTAACCACCGCGATTTTGTAGCCCTGCGACCGGAAGCGGGCTATCGCTTCCCGCGCGCCGGGAATGAACGAATAAGTCATTTGCTGTTCATAGCGCCGGAGTTCTTCTATGATTTTCGCCTGCGTTGCCGGCGGGTAGTTTCCAAAATATTTTTCCATGATAGCCGACAGGGTAGTGCCTTTGATGAGGGCGGCAAAGTTTTTCTCCAGATGGTATTCCGCCGCCAGGCGGTCAAAGAACAGGCTGTATTGCGGCTCCGTGTCGGCAATCACGCCGTCGAAGTCAAAAAGGATAGCTGTAAACCGGTGCATAAAAATTTCCGTTTAAAATTATTTTTTCATTGCTTCCGCCTTCCGTTCGGGCGGCATCTTTTCAATAGCGTAACGGTAAGCCGTGCGCGGCATCACAGCTTTTTTGGAAATAACATAATCGAACACTTCCTCTTCGTGCGCTTCGCCGGCTGCTTTAAGCATCCAGCCATAGCCTTTCTGCACCATGTCGTCCGTGTCGAGCAACAGGCGGCCGGCAATGTCAAAAATATCTTGCAGGAAAAGCCCTTTGCGGGCAGGGAAAATCAGCGTTACCGCCGCTGCCCGCCGCACCCAGCGGTTGCCGGAGGCTGTCCAGCGTTTCAATTCCCCGATACAGGCGGGGTATTTTTCGATAAATCCGCCCACCGTGTGATTGCAAAGCATGTCGCACATAGCCCAATTGCTTACGTAGCGGGTTACCCAGCGTTCAAAAATTTTAAAATCCGCAGGCGTAAAACGGTCACGCAGGGCGTTGCTCCAATCGCAGGCGATGCTGGCTTCTTCTATATAGCCCGACTGCCAAAGGGTTTCGCATAGCGCAAAAATTTCTTCTTTCGGTTTTCCCTTGAGCATTTTAAAATGCGCCTGTGCAATTTTACGTACTACCGCCGATTTGACGCCAATGGTTTTAATTTCTTCCTTGAAAAAACGTTGCGTCGAAGCGGCCGTTTTCTCGTCTGCTGCTTCTTTGAGCGCCCTGCGGACAGCGGTGAGTATGGTTTGCATAATTTATTGGTGAAGATGGATAGTGTAAGGAGGGATAGCTGTTTTTTATTTTTGCAAAAATTCCGTTACCAGCTTTTCCGCTTCGGTCAACGCCTTTTCCAAATGGTCGTTCACGATTATCTTATCGAAATGCGGCGCGTGGGAAAGTTCTGCCGCCGCTTTCTGCAAGCGGCGTTCAATGGCTTCGGGCGCATCGGTGCTGCGGTTTTGCAGCCGTTCGCGCAATGATTCCATAGAGGGCGGCTGTACAAATACCGCCAGCGCCCGGTTGCCCAATGCTTTTTTTATGTTCAATCCCCCTTTCACATCCACGTCGCACACCAGCACCCGGCCTTTTTCCCAAACCCGCCCGGCTTCGCTTTTCGTTGTCCCGTAATAGTTGCCGGCATAGACCTCTTCCCATTCCAGGAATTCATTGCGGACGATTTTTTCGCGAAATGCTTCGGGGGTCATAAAATAATAATCTACGCCGTCTTTTTCGTTCCCGCGCGGCGCACGGCTGGTAGCCGATATGGAAAATTCAAGCGCAGGGAATTTCTCCAGCAGGGAACGGACGATGGTTGTCTTTCCCGCACCTGACGGGGCGGAAAAAATAAGCGCCCGCCCTTTACCGTCAATAGATGAATCAATGCGTTGTTGCCACATGGTATGGTCCTTTTTGCTGTGATAGCTTATTAAAAAACCCGCCCGGTAAGAGGGCGGGTTTTTAATCCCTGTTATTGCATCCCCTTAGAGGAACAAGGGGGCGTTATTTTACCGTTGCCATGTGGGCAATCAAATCCAGCACTTTGTTGGAGTAGCCCCATTCGTTGTCGTACCAGGCAACCAGTTTCACGAAATTCGGATTCAGCGCAATCCCTGCCTTAGCGTCAAATACGCTGGTGCGCGACTCGTGAATGAAATCGCTGGATACAACTTCGTCTTCGGTATATCCCAAAATGCCTTTCAGCTCGCCGTCGGCGGCTTTTTTCACGGCCGTTTTTATTTCTTCGTATGTTGCGCCTTTTTCAATGCGGCAAGTCAAGTCTACTACCGAAACGTCCAGCGTCGGCACGCGGAGCGACATGCCGGTCAGCTTGCCGTTCAATTCGGGAATTACTTTGCCTACCGCTTTCGCTGCGCCGGTGGAAGAAGGGATAATGTTGCCGGCTGCCGCCCGTCCGCCGCGCCAGTCTTTTGCCGAAGGGCCGTCCACCGTTTTTTGGGTGGCGGTGGTAGCGTGTACGGTGGTCATCAAGCCTTCGATGATGGTGAAGTTATCATGGATAACTTTTGCCAGCGGCGCCAGGCAGTTGGTCGTGCAGGAAGCGTTCGACACGATGGTTTCGCCTTTGTACGTTTTGTGGTTTACGCCGCATACGAACATCGGGGTGTCGTCTTTCGAGGGCGCCGACAATACCACGCGCTTTGCACCGGCCTGAAGGTGCGCTTCGGCTTTTTCTTTGGTGAGGAACAAACCGGTAGATTCTACTACATACTCGGCGCCTACTTCGTTCCATTTCAGGTTGGCGGGGTCTTTTTCGGAAGTTACGCGGATGCTGTGCCCATTGACTACCAGCTGCCCGTTCTTTACTTCTATCGAGCCCTTGAACTGCCCGTGTATGCTGTCGTAGCGCAGCATATACGCCATGTAATTCACATCGATCAAGTCGTTGATTCCGACAACCTCAATGTCGCTACGTTCTTCCACAGCCGCGCGGAATACCAAACGCCCGATACGGCCAAATCCGTTAATACCTACTTTAATTTTTGACATAGTTTTTATTTTTTTTAGTTAAAACTTTATTTTGAAGTGGGCAAAGGTAGTATTTTTTTTACTTTCCGGCAAATAATGTCATCGCCGGAGCATCCGGAAACCCGGAAGGCTACTTTTCAGTATAAAAAGAGGCAGGTTTATTTACCACTTAATATTATTTTCTTCTAAAATTTTTTTCGCCAGATTCAATATCGTCGCATCGTCGAACAGCACAAGGCCGCCGTCGGGGCCCTGCTCATAATGCAGGCCGGACGATTTCCCGTGTTCAAAATCATTGCCGCCAAAATAATTGCGGATAGTATCGGCAGACGTATTCAGCAATTCCGCAATACGGCGCGTACTTCCTGTCGGCAGTGCGTCTTTGATGCGACGCAATTCATTAAATGTGATTGTTGCTCCTTCCATGTTTTTAATTTTAAGGGTTAAAATAGATTTTTAATGTATAACTTTATTTCAATAAAATTTTTTAATCTTTCAGGGTGCAATACAGCTGCCCTGTTTCGTAGTGCGTAACAACGACCACCGCGTTTTTTTCAATCATCCCGTGTTCGGCGATGGCGTCGTACACCTCGCCGTCTACCTCGATTTTCCCCGACGGCCGCAATGCCGTGCGCGCCTTGCCCATTTGCCCGACCAGGACGTCCAATCCGGTCGGTACACCTATGTAGCCGGTCGTTCCCGAAAGGTCTGTTTTCAATGCTATTTTTCCAAACATTTTTGTAGGATATAATTTTCTTGATAAATAAATGCCGCCCGCAATGCCGCCGAACAGGCCGGCCGACACTATAAACAACGGCTTCGCCAGCGGGCTCAAATCCCAGCCGGTGGGCGTAGAGAACAAATCGTTGTCGATCATCGCCAGCGCCAAACCTGCAATGCATAACGCAATACCGGAGATGCCGGCCATGCCGAAGCCGGGAATGACAAAAATTTCCACCCCCACCAGCACCAGCCCGGCGACAAACAGCAACAGTTCCCAATAATCCGCCAGGCCTTCCAGGTAAAGGGGCGCGAAATACAGCAGCGTTGCCGTAACCGCCAATGCCAAGGGGAAGCCGATTCCGGGCGATTGCAGTTCAAAATAAATCCCGCCGACGATGCACATCAGCAAAAGCCCTTGCAACAAGGGGCTCATGAGAAATAAGATAATCCTGTCCAGCCACGAAGGGCGGTATTCTTTTATTTCGGCGGACGCTATTCCCGCCAGCGACAATACTTCCCGGATGCTTTCGGCTTTCCCTTCGCTGTAGCCGAAAGCGCACGCTTCGGCGGCGGTGAAGGTAAGTACCTTTGTGCTGTCTATCAAGCCGGGAACGGATACGCGCGGGTCTACCATCGCTTCGGCAATCAGCGGGTCGCGGCGCCAGACGTCCACCGTGTCGCGCCCCTGCACGATTTTCCGTTTGCCGTGCGCTTCGGCGGTGGAGCGCATCATCGAGCGCATGAACGACTGGTATTTGTCGGGCAACGCTTCGCCTGTTTGATTGACCACTGTTGCCGCGCCGATGCTTCCGCCGCCGCGTATGTAGATGCTGTCGCACGCCAGCGCTATCAGCGCGCCTGCCGAAGCGGCCTGGTTGTCGATGAACACCAGGACGGGGATATCGCAATACAGAAGGGCGGTGCGGATGCTGTCGGCGGCCGACAATTCGCCGCCGTAGGTATTCAGGTGCAACAGGATGTAGTCGCTATTCCATTTATGCGCCTCCCGCAGCCCCTTGTGGATGATACGCACGGCTGGCGCATCTATGTCCTGCTGGAGCCGGATCATATAAACCGTTTTATTTTCCGCAGCACTTAGCGTAACGATAAATAGAAAAGCAAGGAGAAAAAAACTACAGCGCATGTGTTGAAGTAATTTTTCCAAAGTTAAGAAAATTTCCTGACACGGCGAAATGAGTTATGAATTATGAATTTCACATAGATTCAAGCATTAAATGCAACCGTATTATTCAACGCACAAGCAAATACTTTATAGGGCGATTCAAAGTTAAGCAATTTTCTTGGACGGCGATTAATTTTATATTTGGGAGGGAAAAATAAAATTTGTAGATAAAAAATATTGTTCTATATTTGCGCAGATTCTTCTGTTCTTTAAATATTGTAAAAGTAAACCGATAACAATAATATCGGTTTATGTTCAGTGTTCTGAAGTCCGCTAAATTTCAAGCCATAGTTGAACTAATCCCGTCAAAAACGTGGAAACGGTTTGTTACTATGGTGGGTCTTAGCGGAGCCTCAGAACACAATAAATTAACTCCACGTTTTATTTTTTATTAGAAAATAAAAATTAAAACGATGAAACAGGCAGCGAATAAAAAATCGCAGCAGGGAGGTGTTGTATAAAAAGGTTTGTGTTTGACAAAACACCTCCTCATGCTGCAAAATAATAACAATTTAACAATTAAAAATCATGAAAAAAATCATCTTTCTTTTATTACTTCCCCTCTGGGGGGCAGGAGGCTTTTC
>JAITSM010000018.1 GCA_031287815.1 Prevotellaceae bacterium | reverse complement strand
AAGGTGAAGCGAAAAACGAAATCAGCCATAATGCTTGTTTTAAAAGTTTGACGACGCAAAGATAAGCATTTTCCCGTACCGGCGTTATGGCCGGCGCCCGGAGCGAGACCGGGGCGGGAACAAAAAACAAAAGTAAATGCGACGCGAAGGCAATAACATACTGATTACATTAGACGAATGGCAGGCGGCGGGGCTATCGTACAACATGTATGACAACGACCGGAAGCGCGGCTATCTGCAAACCGCCAATCGCGGCTGCAATGGCCGGGTGGTGGAAATCATTTGGCAGTCGATAGTGAAGGAGTGCCGGAAGCAGGCCATTATTGCGCGGCATGGCAAGCCGGAAGATATATGCAGTGTGTTGCAGTTTGCCGACAGCATTATGCCGGATGTGGCGGCTCAGAATTTTTACAACTCCTATCTATTGCCCGACGGGCGGCACCTGCCGACGGAACGCATTGCGGAATACACGGCGAATGTAGAGGTATTAAATGCCATTGAAAGGGCGTTTAAAAACCGCTGTGGAACGCGGAGTTCTTTGGGCGGAGGCAGGCGCAATATATTGGCTTCTTTAACGGATTCGGCCAATAAACTCGACCGTCGCGTGTTCCCACACTCATTACCAACAGCAGAGCGACGTATGCGCGATGTGATTAAGCGGTACCACGCAGAGGGCTACATGGCGTTTGTACACAAGAATTTCACGAACAAACACGCCGCTAAGGTAGATACAGAAGTAAAAGAAAGTGTAATGACGGAACTGTTAAGCGACCCGCGAAACCTCGACAACGAGCAAATACGTGCGTTTTACAATGCTTTTGCAGATAAATTAAGCTGGAAACCCATCACGGCTTCGGCGGTTGCGGTGTGGCGTAATAAGCTATATCTGACCTCGTATGCCGGGCGGCGGGGAGAAACGGCACTTCGCAACAGATATGCCATGCAGGCTAAGCGTTCCGCACCAACGGCGCCGCTGTACTTTTGGACAGCCGACGGCTGGGATGTGGAGCTACTGTACCAAAAGACAGATACCGATAAAAATGGCCACAGTGTTACGACGTATCATAACCGGTTAACGGTGGTAGTGGTTTTAGACCCTTGCGAAAAGTACCCGGTGGGTTACGCTATTGGCGACCACGAAACGCCGGAACTGATACGAGACGCGTTCCGAAATGCAGCCAATCACACCGCCGAACTGTTTGGACAACGGCACCGGGCGCACCAGTTGCAAACCGACCATTATGCCGCCAAAGCGCTGGCCCCGCTATATAGCCTGATGGCAGGGGTGCACACCCCCGCCCGCGTGCGGAACGCTAAGGCTAAGATAGTGGAGCCCTATTTCCTGTATCTGAATAAAACGCGTTGCCAAATAATGCCTAACTGGTCGGGCTTCGGAGTGACTTCACAAAAAGACAGCCAGCCGAATGTGGAACATCTTAACAAATCCCGGCACATGTTCCCCGACCGGGAAGGGTTAGTGAAACAAATTACGATTATAATGGAAGCAGAGCGGGCTATTAAGCGCGAAAAATACCTTGCGAGGTGGAACAGCATGCCCGAAGCCGACCGGCTACTGCTGCGGGGCGAGGATTATCTGTATTTTTTTGGGGCCAGTACCGGGAAAAAGAATTTACTGCAAAGCAGCGGCATACAGCCCACTATTGACGGCATCCGGCGCGATTACGAGTGTTTCGATATACGCTTCCGGGAACATTACGGTGTGCAGTGGACGGTGCGCTACGACCCCGACAACCTGAGCGAGGCGTTGGCAATAAACGACGACGGCACGCTGCGCTTCCTGTTGCGTGAGAAATATGTGCAACCGATGGCCCTGCGTGAGCGCAAGGATGGGGATGCGGAAGCCTTGACGGAAGTAACCCGGTTTAACAGGATGCTGGAAGCTTCCATTACGGAGCGCCGCGCGGCGGCTGGTGAAGCGGTTCGGCAGCTGGTAGAGGAAAACCCACAGCTGAACAACACGCTCACAAAGCTATTGTTAGTGGACAGCCGCGGACAGCATAAAGACGCGCGTAATGCCGTGCGCCGGCGTAAGCAGGTGGAAGAGGTCACTGCCGAAGATTTGGAGGCTGTTCCGGTGGTAATCACCCGCACAGGCGAGGAGGTAGAGGAAGAGGAAAGTATTTATAACATGATGTAATTCAATAATAACCAATAAATCAAAATTATGGACAATTTAACAAAAAAACAGATTGCAGAAAAATTGCAAGTGTACTGCGACCACAAGGGGTCGCAAAACAAGGCGGCTAATTCATTAAAAGGCGTTAGCGCATCGACTGTTTCACACGTGTTGAACAACGACTGGGCGCTCATTAAAGATGAGATGTGGCGTTCCATCGCGGCGCAAATCGGGTATAAACCGGATGCCTGGCAGGCTATTGAAACGCGCGATTACAAACTGTTGACGGGCATTCTTACGGATGCGCAGGACAATGCGCTGGTGATGGCTATAACAGGCGATTCCGGGACGGGTAAGACGTTTGCCTTGCGGAGATACTGCGACAGCACCCGGAACGCCTACCTGTTGCAGTGCGCCGAGTATTGGAACAAAAAAATGTTCCTTCAGGAGCTGCTGGGCACCATGGGCCGCGATTATAGCGGCTATTCCATCGGTGATATGATGTACGAGTGTGTGAATGAGCTAAAAAAACAGAATAACCCGATAATCATCATTGACGAGGGAGATAAATTGACTGACAGCGTTTTACAATTTTTTATTCCGCTATACAATAGCCTTGAAGGGCATTGTGCTATAATACTTTGCGCGACTTCACACCTTAACAAGCTCCTTAAGCGTGGTGTGAGGCTAAACAAGCGCGGTTACAACGAAATATTTAGCCGCGTAGGGCGCAAGTGCATTGAGCTAAAAGGGCTGGGCGCTGCCGACATTACAGCGGTGTGTCGCGCCAACGGTGTAGACGACGCTGCATTGATTAAAGAGGTTATAGATGATAGCGAAGGTGACCTGCGGCGTGTGCGAAGGAAAATACACGCGATTAAGATGAGTAAACAGTAAAAGCGAGCGTTCAATATTAGAATGGCTGTAAAGCAACAAAACAGGGCTAAGAGCGTGGCGGAGATTTTAAAATACAAGCCAAAGGCGCTACCGTTCACGGGCGCATGGTTCGACAGTTTCGGGACACCGGAGCTGTCGGGCTGCTGGCTTATTTGGGGAAATTCCGGCAACGGCAAAACGCGTTTCACGTTGCAGCTTTGCAAGTACCTTGCCAACTTCGGTCGCGTAGCTTATAATTCACTCGAAGAGGGGCTGTCCTTGTCGTTCCAAAGCGCCATTAAGGCGGTGGGGATGCGGGATGTGACGCGGCGGTTTGTTTTGTTGGATAAGGAACCCATTGACGAACTCCGGGCACGCCTGAGCGGTCAGAAGTCGCCGGACGTGGTGGTTATCGACAGCATTCAATACAGCGGGTTAAGTAAGGATACAGCTAAGGCGCTGGTGGACGAGTTCCCGCGCAAGCTGTTTATTTTCGTTTCACATGCCGATGGCAAGAACCCGGCGGGCCGGCCCGCTTCCGCTATCCGCTTCCACGCGGGTGTAAAGTTGTGGGTGGAAGGCTACCGGATACCGGCGCCGGTGAGCCGGTATAAAGATGGTGAATGCACCCCATTCACCATTTGGACAGAGGGGGCGGAGAGGTATTGGGTCAAAATTACAGATTAATAAAAAAATCAACGAATATGAAAACAATTAAAGAAGAAGCAGTATTTAGATATCCGGATGCTCCGGATGATAGCCTATATCCAGTAATAAATCAATTCAAAGTCAATGCCGAACGTAAAGCCTTTGAAGCTGGCGCTACGTTTATGCATCAGTCCGCGATTTCGTTAACAAAAAATGACCTTAATTTCATTTGCGAAATTATTGATGACTTAAAGAAAAACGGCTATACAGAAGACGGTATGGCGGCGGTGATGTTAAATGATTGGCGCGGCGAACTGGAAGAACAAACAAACGAGAGTAATATATGACGCGGAATTATAGAAAATTTTACGCGCTGTTGGCGCAGATGCCCCACAACGAAAAAGAGGAGCTGGTGCTTCAGTTTACGAATAGCCGGACGGACAGCCTGTCTGCGATGTCTGATGCTGAGTTTGGCATGATGTTGTCCACAATGGAGGGCTTTATCAAGGCCAACACATTGGCAGCACACGCTCCGGACATGGACGCCTGGCGTAAGCGGGTGATGGCCTCCATTGGCGGATGGTTGCGCGCCTGTGGCACGCAGCACACACCGGACAGCATTAAGGCAATAGCGTGCCGCGCGGCTCAGCGCAAGGCGTTTAACGACATTACACTGTCGGAACTGCGAGCTATTTACGCGGAGTTTCTAAATAAGCAGAAGGCGGCAAAACGAACAATTTGCAACATATAGCTATGAAGTATTTAATGAAAGCCGAAAGGTTAAACATTTTGCGAAAAACTATGGAGACTTTACCGTCACGACCCCTGATATATATATGCAGCACGCTCAGAGGTGTGCTGTTTGATTATGGATTTAAAGTAATGGAGAACAATACAATTACCGCATTGCTCTACTTCCCAGAACTATTAAAGTACAAGCCATTAGATACTCCCACCTATTCAGGCGTATTCGGATGGTTCGGAAACCCCCTCAAACTGGAAAACAAGCAACGGAGAATTAAAGTTTTGCAAGAGTTGATAAAAGAAATAGAATCGCAATAATTTTAAAATAAATATTATGAAACAAGAAATTAAAAATGGATTTTGGATAAACGAAGCCGGCGAAAAGGTGCCGGTCGGGTACATTAACAAGTCCGACAAGTTGAAGGAGCGGCACGCGCACACGTTATTGGTGCGTGCGCGGTTACTGAATGAGAAATTAACAGAATTTAAAGAGTTATCCCGGCGCCTGAATGACGAAGTATTTACCGCCGCGATGGCCGATTTTAAGGCCTCGCCTGAAACCAAAGGCAACTACACCTGGTACAACTTCGACCGGAGCATTAAAATTGAAGTGTCCGTGAACGAGCGGATTGAGTTCGACGACTTAACTATTAAGGCGTGTAAAGAAAAACTTGATGAGTTTCTGGACGCCAACGTGGAGAGTAAGCACGATTTTGTGAAGCAACTGGTAACTGATGCCTTTGCCACCACACGCGGCAAACTGGATGCAAAAAAAGTGATGAGCCTGTTGCGCTACGAAGATAAAATCAAAGATGCGCTATTCCAAGAAAGCCTCGCATTGTTGAAGCAAAGTATCCGGCGACCGGAAAGCCGGATATATTACCGCATCAGCGAACGTCATGCGGACGGCTCTTACCAAGTAATTAATCTAAATTTTTCAAGTATATAATTATGGAAGAAAAACTTAAAAAACTAATCGATGCATCTCACGAAATTGTCGATACGCATGACGTAAATACAGCTATGCTATTATTTACAGCACATACAAGAGTGTCTGCAAACTGTTGTGGGGATACGCAAAAAATAGGACGGATGATCTACAGCGCAGCAAAGGCCAATGAAGGTCTTGCTGAAATTATTATTTCTGTAGCCAATACGCTACAAGAAGATAAAGAATAAATGTAAAGGGCGCCGGGGTGTTGTTAAGTTATTAATTTCCCCTTTTTATTGGTTATCCGGCGCTCTTTTTTTTAAAATAAAAAATATGAAAGAAAAAGATGTTAAACAGACACAGCAATACACGATGTGTATTCTTAGCCAACTGACGAGCGTGTTCGATGATGACGAATGTGGCAACTACATTCCTTTGTCAGAAATGGGAGAAGGAGCCAATTTGAAATGCTTTATACATGCCTTGACTTGCGCCTCTGCAATATTATTTAATCGACTAACCGGTGATAATAAAAATTTCTTGGAGTTTAATCACGTAGCTAACTCATTATGTTTTGAATTTGGAATTAAAAATGATAACGAAAAACTTTAAGATATCATTCACAGCCGGCCAAGCAACGGTGTTCAAGGTGATAGTTGAACAGATAATCATCTGCCCGGCGCGTAAGGAGGACAATACGACGCTTGCCCGTTACGTGGTAGCCGAGTGGTACCGGCGCAACGCCGGGCGATTCGTATTCCTGCCGGAGCGGCTGCGGTTCACATTCTCCCCGGCGCAGGCGTATGCGCTTAACATGTTGTTACAGATAAACGAATTTGATTGCGATGCGGCCAAGCTGGCCCGCAGCATTGTTGGATTAATAGACCCGAAAATATGAACAGCGACAAAATAATACTGGATTTATGCGGCGGTACCGGAGCGTGGAGCAAGCCGTACCGCGATGCGGGGTATAAGGTACATTTGCTTACTTTGCCACACCATGACGTCACAAAGGTGGGACATGACGGCAGGAGCCTATACGTAGATAAACAGCGCATACCATTTGACAAGATTTATGGCATTCTCGCCGCCCCGCCCTGCACGGAGTTTAGCCTTGCAAAGGGAAGCCGTCCCCGCGATTTTGAAGCTGCCATGCAAGTGGTGCACTCCTGCATGCACATTGTTTGGTATTGTCGCACTTTTGGTAATTTGAAATTTTAGGCAATGGAAAATCCGCGCGGCTTCCTTCGGCAGTTCATGGGCAAACCTGCGTTTGTTTTTGAGCAATGGATGTACGGTGAAGATGGCATAAAACCAACAGACCTTTG
>JAITSM010000230.1 GCA_031287815.1 Prevotellaceae bacterium | reverse complement strand
CCCCCGTTTGACGTCGGTTCCGACATTGGATGTTTCCATCTGCTCGCGCTGGGTATATTTGATCATGGCGCTGAAGTTATGATTATCGAGGACGCGCCGGGCGTAATGCAATTCGCCTTCGAGGTTAAAAATCCGTTCGCCCCAGGAATCGGAATTTTGATTCATCACCTGTTCGGTGGATATGCGGTTGAAAGTAATACTTCCGTCCGGATTACGCCGCCGTTCCGCCAGGTGTTGTTCGGGCCACATCCGGTGATAGATATTGTTTTTGCTGTCGGAGTCGAAAGCAAATCGTCCGATAAAACGCAGCCCTTCGGTGATAAACTTGAAATTCTGTTCCAGGCTAACGTTGGTTTCCACTTTGCTTCGCCAAAATTCGGAGTATCCGGTTTGGGTAGTCAATACCCAGGGATTGGTGTACATGCCCTTTGCCGCCGCGGGGACTAATCCGTTGGAATACTCCAGGGGAACGATTAAGGGGGTGGTTCCGACAATGGATTGCCATATATTGTCGTTCAGTCCCGGCAGGTTTTTCTTTTCGAGGAATCCCGATACGCCGGTACGCAACAAGGTGGTGGAAGTAATATCAATATCTGCATTGGTGCGGTAGTTCCAGCGTTGCAGGTTGGCGTTGGTTTTGAAATCCTTTAACGCTTCACCGGATTTATACATACCTTCTTCTTCCAGGAAACCGGCCGACACATAATAGCGCGCCGTGGTTCCCCCGCCGTCCATGTTGAGTGATACCCGGTAAATACCGGCTCCGTCGCGCAAGAGCACGTCCGACCAGTCGACATTCGGATAAATGTCCTGATCCAGTTTGTATTTTATAATTTCCATTTCGGCCGGTTTATAAAGTATTTCCTGGTAGCGTGAGAGCCTGGCTTCGTTGGCCAGGGTAGCGTAGGTATAGCCATCGACAAATTCGGGCGTGCGCGTGCGGGTCCCATATCCGTATTCCACTTTGGAGTTGATATTGATTTTCCCGGAAACGCCCTTTTTGGTGGTAATCAATACTACGCCGTTGGCGCCCCTGGCTCCGTACATGGCCGTAGCCGAAGCGTCTTTTAATACGGAAAACGATTCGATGTCTTCGATATTGATTTCATTGAACGGGCGTTCGAATCCGTCGACCAGTACCAGGGCGCTGGAGCCTGCCCCGAAAGTAGAAATCCCGCGAATCCAGAATTCCGAATGGTTGGAGCCCGGCTCTCCGGATACCTGCATGGAAATAATCCCCGCCACATTACCGGCTAAAGCATTGGTAATATTAGCGGTCGGCATCCGCAGGTTTTTGACTTCCACGGTGGTTACCGCCCCGCTCAAGGTTACCTTTTTTTGCGCGCCGGCGCCCGTAATTACTACTTCATCGAGTACGTTGTTGTCGCTTTCTTTCATTACGACGTCGATGGTATTATTATCTTTTACCAGAACTTCTACTGCATCGAATCCAATATACGAAAAAGTCAGCGTGCTGTAAAGATCGGTAACGATGCGGTAATTCCCGTCCAGGTCGCTGGTTGTTCCCAGCCCCGCCTGGTTTTTGACTACGATATTGACGCCAATCAAAGGTTCTCCCTCTTCATCGGTTACCGTACCTCTCACCTCTACTTTACTATTGCCTGCATTTTGCGCGCCGGCAATCATTGCTGTACATAAAAAAGCCCATAAACTCAATAAGATGATTTTTTTCATTGTGTATTCAATTATTCATATGATATTTTTCGTATGCGGCGGTTACCGCTATCGGCGATATAGAATGTTTTTGTGTCTTTGTCGTAGAGGATTCCTTCCGGACCTTTGAATTGCGCTTCCCGCAATTCCCCGTCTACATATCCCGATTCTTCCGGTCGTCCGGCAAAAGTGGAAACAACGCCTTCCCGTGTCATTTTCCGGATACAATGGTTTCCTGTATCGCAGAAATAGAAGTTGCCTTCTTCATCGAAAGCGCCCTGGCGAGGGCCGCGCACGCGGGCATTGGTGAGGGAGCCGTCGAGGTAGTCAGGATTGTCTGCTACGCCTACAAAAGCAACGGGCGGATTCAGGGTGCGTTTATCCCAATCGTAGGAGGCCTTTAGTATATAGTTATTATAGGCCGACGTGATATAGGCAAAATCGCCGCTGGGTGCAAACTGGATAAGCGCTTCCGTGAAGCCGCCAATCCTGAATGCATCCTCATATATCCAGGGGAGGGTGGATCGGTTGGTGACTTTATACATGGTTCCGGCGATCATGGAGTTGAAATAATAATCGTAGTGAACCGGGTGGAAAGCGCCGCCGTCGCAGGTCTGGGTAGAGTATACCACCCGATCAAAAGTTGAAAAATCATTCCGGCTGGTCAACACTATCAGCCCTAAGCTCACCTCCCAAGCATAGATGGCAACGATCATGGTATCGTAAGTCTGGGTGAAAGAAACGGTACGGAATTCGTCCGCTCCATTGCCATGCATCAGGGGGGTAGTGACTGTCGTATGGGCGGCGTCGATACGCCGGATGCCGTTCATTTGGTCGGTTACATAAATATTTTTGTTGCCGTCAAAAGCCAGGCGTATCGGATTGATGAACTGCGCTTCATTGATAGGCCCGTTTACGAAGCCGCTGTTTCCATCCTGGTCGGTAAAACCGCATAAGGTAGAAATGACATAGTGGGTAATGTAATTGAATTGCCCGATGCTTATTTCTTGCGCTCCTACCTGAAGTTTCATATCACAAAGTCCCGGAGGTAGTTGCCCGGACGGAACCAAGGCATAGATGACCGATCCGTTGCATCCGATCAGCGGCGCTCTATTGCCGTTGAATGTCAGGCGAATCTGCGAGGTGTCGCTCCCAAAATTGGAGCCGTAAATCAGTATCTGGGTTGCCGATCCGCCACTGTCGGGTGTAAACTTGGTAATTTCTACCGGGAGGTTCGGATCGTGCACGGCAACCGCTTCCTTTTCGTCTTTGCATTGTGTCAGGCAAATCAACAGGAAAAGCGCCGGTACAACGAGGTTCCAGCCTCCTTTTATACGAAAAAGACTTCTTCCCCGGCTTCTCTCCGCAAGATAGGGCAGGGTAGGGTCTTCATAAATCCGGGCGTCTGTTAAATAGGGGTGTTTCATACGTGAATTAATTGTTAATTGTTAATTATTAATTGTTAATTGGCATATTTCAGTATTGATATTTTTTCAAAAAAGGCAATTCTTCGGCGACTTGCTTAATCCATTCCCGCGCCATCAATTCATGTCCGGCGCAGGTAGGGTGAATACCGTCTTCTGTCCAATAGGTGATGGGGGTATCTTCGGTCGTAGCATCGTCGAACAATTGCTTATAATCGACAACAATGGCGTCTATCTGTATTGCGGCGTCGCGCACGGCGTCGGCATAGGCTTCTCCTACCTGGGAAAAAGTATTCCATTTGGAGATATAATTTCCGACAGGGAAAATGAAAGGGATTCCCAGTACAATCTTCAGATTCGGGTTTTTCTCTTTACTTTGCGACAGTACGTCCATGAGTTTGGTAGTAAACACGCAGGGAGAATCGCCTGCGTTGGAATCGCCCATGATAATAATGTTGTTCGCTCCTGTCAAAACGCTCAACACATCCGGATTGAGATTCAGGGCGTCCCTTTGCCATCGCGCTTGCAGATTCCACATCGAATCGCCGGCTATTCCCCTGTTAAAAAAAGCCATTCCGGCTTTGGGGAAATCAGCGGCTATACGGCTGGCAATGGAAAAGACGTAACTCTGTCCCAAACAGTTGGGATTCCATGTGTTTCGATAATCTGCGCCGCAGATAACGCCCCAGCCGCCGTCGGTAATTGAATCGCCCTGAAATACGAACCGTTGTCCCGCTACGGGTTCGGGATTTGCTTCAACAATACGCGGCGAAGCTTGCGCGGCTTGCGCTTTTTGCGCGCCCGGCAAAATCAAGGCCGGCGCAGCAAGGGATGCTACGCCCGCCCATCCTGTTTTTGTTATAAATTGTCTTCTTGAGATATTTTCCATGATAATTTTATTTTAAGCGAAAGGCCAAGGCCAAAGGCGAAAAGCGAACTTGCATCGC
>JAITSM010000167.1 GCA_031287815.1 Prevotellaceae bacterium | reverse complement strand
CATCATCGGCAATGCCGTTGCCATACTGACGGGCGCATCATTTATTATTCCCTGGTTTTGGATATTTGTCGGCGTGTCGTTGTGCTTTGGCGTAAGCATTGCATCGGGCTACATTCCTGCCGTCCGCGCCGCCCGGCTGGACCCGATAGATGCACTGCACTATGAATAGATTTAGCTTTATTGTAACCGGAAGACGTAAGTAATCGTACCGTATTGTACGAATTCTGTCGGGGAACTGGTGAATCTTGTTTTTAAGGCAGCATCCTCTGCGGCCTGCCACAAAATAGCATTGGAAACCGTCGAGCCTTTCCCGCCGGCTTTTGCTACCGTCACCCGCCCGTCTTTATCTACGGTAATGTCTACGACTACCTTTCCCTGCAGGTTTTGCGAATAGTCCGGAAGCGGCATGTGGCCTACGATGGAACGTCCGGTCAAACTAAACGACGGGCCGCCTAATGTGGTAGTAGTGCCTTTTTCCGTTTGCGTATCGTCGCCGCCGCCTTTAAATACATCAGCGGTTATGAGCGGCGCCGTAGCTCCCTGTTGCGGAGCCCCGCCGTCATTGACCATACTCGGATTGAACAGCGCCTGGGTATTTATAGGCGTAGCCGTTTCCGGCGCGGGGTCATAACGTTCCACATCGCCATACGCGTTAGCGCCGTTGGAAGCGGTGAGCGGAACGGTGTTCTTGGCTATTTGCGGTGCAGACGAAGCCTTATCGGGAGTAGACGAAGCCTTAGCGCCCTGTTTCCCCGGCGTTGTTACCGGTTTGGTAGCCTTTGGCGAAGAAGACTTCGCGCCGCCGGATCTCGGCACAGGCGCTTTGGTTTCTCCGACCGTATTAGTTTTATTGGTGGTAAAAATAGAGATATTTTTCGGCGGTTCTTCTTTCGGCGGCTCAAATGCTATAAGGACTTCTTTCCGCTGCAGAGGCACCTCATTAGGGTGCACCGCCATGGTCGTTATCCAAAACGTAAGCAACAATACGGAATGGAACAATAGCGTTGCTATTACTCCTATCGTACGTTTTTCCCTGTTTATAGTCGCTTCGGAACTCATAAAAAATTATTCGGGTTCAGGCTCTGTTGCTAATAAAAGTTTATAATTATTGCGCTTGGCAATATTCATTACGCTTACTATTTCCCTTACCGGGATGGTTTCATCTACGTATAAAGAAATAACCGGCTCTTCCTGGTCTGCCAAAAAACTTTGCAAAACGCCTTCTATAGCATTAAACGGAACGGATTGCTGGTTATTGTTTATATGATAGGTATAAGTACCGGTTTCGGGATAATGCTTAATGGCTACCGTTACTTCTACCTTGCTCGCTACCGTGTTGGTGCTCTTGGGAAGCAATAACCGCAAGGCATTGGGGCTTGCCTGTGTTGCCGATATCATAAAAAAGATAAGCAGCAAAAACACCAAGTCGGTCATAGACGACAAGGGAAACGACGGATCTATACTGAGCTTTGTTTTAATTGCCATACCGGTTATTGTTTAACGGGTTCGTTCAAAATATCTATAAAATAAATAGTGTTTTTCTCTAACTTATTAACGAAATTTTTAACGCTTGTCGTTAAGTAATTATATCCGAAATAAGCCATAATACCTACAATCAAGCCGGCGACCGTAGTAATTAGCGCGGTATAGATACCGCCGGAAAGCATCGACATATTTATAGTGCCGCTACCGCTGGCCGCCATATTGTAAAATGCCTGCACCATCCCTATCACCGTGCCGAGAAAACCAACCATCGGCGCGCCGCCGGAAATAGTAGCTAACAGGGGTAATGCCCGTTCCAGCCGTGCAATTTCAAGGTTGCCGGTATTTTCTACGGCTTCCCTTATATCCGCCAGCGGACGCCCCAAACTCGAAATACCTTTTTCGACCATCCGGGCTATGGGCGTATTTTCATGCTGGCACAACGCTCGCGCCGCATCAATACGGCTTTCCCGGATATAATTGGCGATTTGTTCCATAAAGCGCGGGTCTATGCGCGTGGTCTTTTTAATCACTACCAAACGTTCAAAAAATATGTATACGGCAATAAGCGACAAGAAGAAAAGCGGAAACATTAACCAGCCGCCTTTCATCGTCAATTCCCATACGGATATGCCCTCCTGTACTGTGGATTCTTCAATAACAAATTCATCTTGTTGTGGCAGCTCTTCCGTAGCTTGTTGCGCAAAACCGCTAACTGTAGCGATAAAAAGCGCCACAATAAGTGCAAAAGTATAGTTTCTAAATTTCATGATTAAAATAAAATTTTAAAATAGTTTAAATTGTTATTACTTCTTCGTTGTTTGGTTGAAAAGTTTAGCCCATTCATGTTTTTTCCGTCTTTTCCAATCGCCTTTGTGATAAACATAGCTGGCTATAAGCGGCACTACGGTTGTGGCTTCGGCATACACCATTTGCTCGTGCGCCGTGTCCACTTTTCCCCAAGACGACGCTTCCTTTAACGTAGAACTCGAGCAGGCGCCATCGCGCGAATCGGCTACGGTAATTTGCACGGCATACTGGTGCATCGGCACTTCTACGCCGAGGCATTCGGCGCACACCACCGTATCCTGCGCAAAATTTTTCGGCACGCCGCCGCCTACCATAAACAGCCCGCTGGTTTTCGCCGCCATTTTTATTTCCGTCAGTTCGCGGAAATCAGCCACCGAATCAATGGTCAGATACAGTTCTTTTCTTTTGATACGTTCCGCTTGATGCATCACCAAACCAAAGCCGGCGCTGCAATCGGAAAACGCGGGGACAAAAACAGGCACTTGCTGTTCGTAACAAGCCTGTAACAACGAATTTTTCTTTTTAGAATTTTTTGTCAGCCATTTGCCGATTTCCCAAATAAATTCACGCGAGGAATAAGGGCGGGCTTCCAAAGTATCGGCAATACTTTTAATCGTTGCATCGCATTTTTGCAATTCTTCTTCGTCGATATACGTATCGTAGATACGGTCTATGTAATTTTTCCGCAGCAATGTATCGTCCACAAAAGGCGTTCCCTTGTAATGCTTGTAGCCCAACGCTTCGAAGAAATCCATATCAATAACGGACGCGCCGGTAGCGACCACGCAATCAATCATATTAAACCGCACCATATCCACATACACTTGCATACACCCGGCCGCGCTGGTACTGCCCGCAAGAACTAACCAATTGGTACAGTCCTTATTTCGTATCATCAATTGCAGGATGTCGGCGGCAGCAGCCGTGTCGCGCGAAGAAAAAGACATGTCGCGCATAGCATCAACAATTTCTGTGGAATCAACTCTCGTAATATCTATATGCCGAATGATTTCTTTCAGCATATTCTTTTTTTTAACCGTCATAAATTTTACTTACTAACTCGTTATTTTACATATCTTCTTCAAAAGAAGAAGTTGTCGCAAAGGTAGCTAATATTTTTGAAATGCTAAAACCGCTGTTTCCGCTTTTCTGTAGAACAGCGCATATCCATAAAAATGAAACCCTTTCGACGCCTTTTTAATGGAGAATGGAAAATGGAAAATGGAAAATGGAAAATTGGCTTGCGCCGGAGTCAGTAGCCAGTTTGCAGTTTTCAGTAGGCAGTGGCTGGCGCCAGCACTCATACTTCCTTCCCTTCATCCCTTTCCTCCCCTTCATCCCCCTTTCATCCCTTCCTCCTTCCCCCACTAAAACAACATTTTTTTTGCACATTCAAACATTTTCCCTACCTTTGCGCCTGCTCCCCATAACTTTTAGTTTTTAACTCTTAACTCTTAGTTTGTACTGTGCATAACTTCTTGATAAAATACCCCCAAACCCCTTGCGCCGCAACGGAATTTGCCGTATCTTTGTGCTGCGAAGCAGCACAGCACAGCACAGCACAGCACAGCACAGCACAGCACAGCACAGCACAGCACAGCACAGCACAGC
>JAITSM010000138.1 GCA_031287815.1 Prevotellaceae bacterium | reverse complement strand
CATAACCCCATGCAAGTGGAGCGGAGCGTAACGCAGCATGGGGGCTACATGGCACTTCCTGCTTTTCGCGCGGAGCACAGGTGTTCCGCTATGCACGGACAGTGCTCCGCGCGAAAGGCTGGGGAGGCTTTTCCGCAGGCTGCGCTGCGCTGGCCTGCGGTTATGAAAATTTCGCCCCGATGGGGCGACCAGCAGGCAGTTTTCAGTAGGCAGGATGCCATTTTGCAGGCGTTGGATGAACTGCCCGTCCGTAAAATTACCGATATATTTACCGATATAAATACCGATAAACTTACGACAACCGATTTTCTTTTTCATCCAATAAAACATTTTTAATCTGCAAAAAACGGTTTTTTGCAATTTTTGTTTTATCTTTGCAGCATAATCCTAAAAAATAAATGAGTATGAAAAGAATGATGTGTTTGGTAGCGTCTGTGCTTGCCTTGTGCGGCACGGCGCAGGCGCAGGGTAAGGGAAAAATCCTTGTGGCCTACTTCTCGTGGGGCGGCAATACCCGCGAGGTGGCAAAGCAAATTCAAGAGCAAACCGGCGGCGATTTGTTTGAAATCACCACCGTGAAGCCCTATTCCAAGAACTACGAAGAATGCGTGGCGCTGGCGAGACAGGAACAGCAAAACAACGCCCGCCCGCCAATGGCCGCCGAAGTAGCGGATATGGCGGCCTACGACGTGGTCTTTGTCGGCTATCCCAACTGGTGCGGGTCGATGCCTATGGTGTTGTTTACGTTTTTGGAAAAATACAACTGGGCGGGAAAGACCCTTATCCCCTTCTGCACGCACGGCAGCGGACGTTGGGGGCGCAGCCTGGAAGACCTGCAAAAGCTGTGCCCGGAGGCCGTCATCCCCGAAGGGTTTGCGGTTAGCGGCCAGCTGGTAAGGCGGGCAAAAGACGACATAGCCCAATGGCTGCAAAAAACCGGCGTCATCAACAATTAATAAGTTTAATTATGATACGAAAAATCAGGATTACGCTTGCCTGCATTAGCTTTGTGCTGGTAACGCTGCTGTTCCTCGACTTTACGGGGACGCTGCACGGGTGGTTCGGCTGGCTGGCGAAAATACAGCTGATGCCGGCGCTGCTGGCGGTAAATGTAGGCGTGGTGGCGGCGCTGGCAGCGCTGACCTTGCTCTTCGGGCGTATTTACTGTTCGGTGGTATGCCCGCTCGGCATCTTCCAGGACGTGGTTTCCCGGATAGCCGGGAGGCGGAAGAAAAACCGTTTTTCCTACTCCCCCTCCCTTGCGTGGCTGCGCTACGCCGTGCTGGCTATTTTTGCGATTGCCTTTGCGGCGGGCGTTAGCTCCGCGGTTGCGCTGCTGGAGCCCTACAGCGCCTACGGCCGCATGGCTTCCAACCTGCTGGCGCCCCTATACCAGTGGGGAAATAATGCGTTGGACTATTTGTCGGGGCGGGTAGGCAGTTATGCCTTTTATCCGGTGGAGGTCTGGCTGAAGGGCGGCCTTACGCTGGCGATTGCCGCAGGCTTCTTTGCCCTGCTGGCCATCCTTGCGTGGCGGAACGGACGGACGTATTGCAACAGCATTTGCCCTGTGGGCACGGCGTTGGGCTTTGCGGCGCGGTTTTCCCTTTTCAAGCCGGTGATTGATGCGGAAAAATGTAACGGCTGCGGCCTGTGCGCCCGCAACTGCAAAGCCTCGTGCATCGACCATAAAAGGCACCGGGTGGATTACAGCCGCTGCGTAACATGCCTGGACTGTATGGGAAAATGCAGGCAAAAAGCCCTCGCTTACGCCATCCCCAAGTGCCCCTCCCGCGCAGGGCGGGAAAAGACGGAAGCGGACGGTTCTTCCCGTCGCGGTTTCCTGTCCATAGCCGCCCTGTTCGCCTTCCATTCCGCGCTGAAAGCGCAGCAGGCGGCAGCCGACGGCGGGCTGGCGACCATCGAAGCTAAGAAAATCCCCTTACGGGAAACCTCCCTCGTGCCGGCGGGGGCGCAGGGTTTACGCCACCTGGCGAAGCACTGTACGGCCTGCCAGCTGTGCGTGGCTGTTTGCCCCAACCAGGTACTGCGCCCCTCTTCCGGCTGGGCGAAGCTGATGCAGCCCGAAATGTCGTTCGAGCGGGGCTACTGCCGCCCCGAATGCGTAAAATGCTCGGAAGTATGCCCGACGGCGGCTATCAAACGGATTACAAGGGAAGAAAAAACAGCCGTCCAGATAGGCCATGCCGTATGGATAAAGGCCAACTGCGTGGTCGTCCGCGACGAAGTCACCTGTAGAAGCTGCGAACGCCACTGCCCGACCGGCGCAATACAGCTGGTACCGCAGGACGCCGGAAATCCCCGCTCGCTCAAGCTGCCGGCGATCGACACCGAACGCTGTATCGGCTGCGGCGCATGCGAAAACCGCTGCCCCGCACGACCCTTCAGCGCCATCTATATCGAAGGGCATGAAAGGCACAGGAGTATTTGAGGTATGAAGTATGAAGTATGAATTATGAGGTATGAACTTAGTGTCGCGACCGGAACCGAGCAGTTCCGACGACCGGACCCGAGCAGTTCCGATGACCGGAACCGAGCAGTTCCGATGACCGGAACCGGGCAGTTCCGACGACCGGCACTGAGCGATGCCGAATTAAGTTGAAAGTGGGCTGGCTCCAGCCCACTCACGACTCACGACTCACGACTAACAACTAACGACTAACAACTAACAACAATGGAAAACAATCACAAAAAAACCGGCCGCCGGGACTTTTTTAAAATAGCAGGCATTGGAGCGGCGGCGGCAACGGCGGCGTTTTATGGCTGCAAATCCAAACCATCGGCCGGCGGGATAACCGTTTCCGGCGAAGTCCCCACCGGCAGGATGACCTACCGCACCAACCCCCATTCGGGCGACAAGGTGTCGCTGCTGGGCTACGGCTGCATGCGCTGGCCGTTGCGTAAAAATGCAAACGGCGAAGAGGAAATAGACCAGGATACGGTAAACGAACTGGTGGATTATGCCATTGCGCACGGCGTAAATTATTTCGACACCGCCCCCGTATACGTAAGGGGCTGGTCGGAAACGGCTACCGGGATTGCCTTGAAACGCCACCCCCGCGACAAGTTTTTTATCGCCACCAAAATGTCCAACCAAAGGGCAGACCCCCCGCGTACCCTCGCCTCCGGAATGGAAATGTACCATAAATCCATGCACGATTTGCAGGTCGATTACCTCGATTACTACCTCCTCCACAGTGTCGGGATGGGCGGAATAGCGGAACTGCGGAGCCGTTTTTTCGACAACGGCCTCCTCCACTATCTTTTGGAAGAACGCCGGGCCGGGCGCATCCGCAACCTCGGCTTCTCGTACCACGGCGAAGTCGAAGTGTTCGACTACCTGCTGGCGCAGGATATACAATGGGATTTTGTCCAGATCCAGCTGAATTATGTAGACTGGAAAAACGCTTCCGGGTGGAACACCAACGCCGAATACCTGTACAATGAATTACGGAAGAAGAATGTCCCGGCGGTAATCATGGAGCCGCTTCTGGGCGGCCGCCTGTCGCGCCTGCCCGCCCACTCGCTTGCCCTGCTCAAGCAAATACGCCCGGAAGACTCGCCCGCCTCCTGGGCTTTCCGCTATGCCGGCTCGCCCGAAAATGTGCTGACCGTGCTGAGCGGAATGGTCTACATGGAACACTTGCAAGAAAACATACGCACCTATTCCCCGCTGGAAACGCTCGGCGAACAGGAATATGCCGCACTCGAAAAGGTGACCGAACTCATGCTGCACTCCGACTTTATCCCGTGCACGGACTGCCAGTATTGCATGCCTTGCCCTTACGGAATTGACATTCCCGGCATCTTCACGCACTACAACCGTTGCGTAAACGAAGGGAATATTCCCAAAGACGCTCAGGACGAAAATTACCGCCGCGCCCGCCGCGCCTTTCTTGTCAGCTTTGATCGCGGCATCCCCAAAGAAAGGCAGTTCAGCCATTGCATCGGCTGTTCCCTCTGCAGCTGGAAATGTCCCCAGCGGATTCCCATCCCCGAAAACATGGAACGCCTCGACAAGCTGGTGGAACAGCTGAAACAGGGATGAATTATGAATTATGAATTATGAATTATGAGGTAGCTGGCGCCGGAAGCCGGTAGGCAGTTTTCAGTAAGCAGTAGCTAACGCCAGCCCCACCTTACGGAAAAAATTATTTCGAAAATAGTTGCAATTAAAAAATAAAGTAATATATTTGCAGCGGTATTGATGTTCTTTGTTTATTGTGTTAGGAACTTGCGAAATTTCAACCAAAGATGTATCATGCTTCATTTCAAACGTGATTTTTAATTTATTTATCTTTGGTGGGTTTCGCAAGACCTCTAACAACTATAAATTAAAATTCACGTTTTCTTTTTAAGAAATCCCACAAACCAAAGTAGAAACCGTGAAAAGTGGCAATGAAAATAAAATTGCAGCAGGGGGTTGTTTTATAAGGTTGGTTTGTGTTTGTGGGCACTTATATAAAACAATCCCAAAGGCTGCAAAAAACAATATTAACTTTTAAAAACATTTTTATGAAAACAAAACTTTTCTTTTTTGCAATGCTGGTAAGCGTTGCAATAGGCGCACAAACTGGCGTTACGGTTACGCCTGTTAGTGTAAAAAGCAACACCGTTACATTTAATGTATCATGGTTGAATAGCTCACGTACCGGCACGCACAATTCCAAAGTGTGGATATTTGTAGATTACCACCCTGTAACGAACAACGTACCTTCTGGCGGTTGGGAACGGGCATTGATTGCGGGAACGCCTACCGCTACTTCCGGCGTTCCTTCGCGGGAAACGGGAAACGACAAAGGTTTTTGGCTGCAAGGCACGTCAGGAAGTTCCGGCACATATAACGCTGCGGTAACCGTAACGTTGAGCAATGTTCCGGCTAAATACAATTGGTGCGCCTACGTTTCCGACTATCCGCCGAATATGGTTATGGATGAACAAACCTATTATTTTAAAGGTACGCCGCCATTCATATTAAAGGAAGCGAATGGAACGGTTCACGAAATCCCGCAAACATCCATGCCGAAAGCAAGTTTACCCTTTGTCCCGGTAAGTATTACCGACAAGACGGAATGTCCCGGAGGATTGAAAGAAGTGATTGGAAGTTGCGCTTACACAGGTACGGACTGGTATGCAGACCCCGAGCACAAATGTCAACAACGCCCAAGCGGTGCGCAGAATTGGGAAGCGTGGATAAAAGATAGTAGAGATGATGAATTGTATCGAATTGTGTTGATGCCGGACAATAAATGGTGGTTGGCGCAGAACGTGAAATTAGCCAGCTATAATAATTCAACGGTCGGCTCTGCTATCAGCGGCTGCTCAAAAGACGAATGCGGTAGGGGTTATACATGGGCGCAAATATACGACAACTATGGTGGTTCATACGGTTCCACAGGGACTGTGCAAGGTATATGCCCACCAAGTTGGTTATTACCTTTGCGTGAAACTTATGCAACACTTGCGTCGTCAATTGGCCCTACGACAGAGGCGTGTAGAAGTTTACGTCCATCGAATTCAACATGTAGCCCAAGACCTAATACACATGGATTTGCCAGCGTGATAGGAACAACCAACGCGATGGTGTACGCGAACTCGTACTGGTACACGAATGACCCTGGACGCGAGGATGGATTCGGTGTGGATGCAACCTACTACGCCCAGACACTATGTGACGCTTACGAGACCGCGAACCCCGGAGAAAGTGCAGAAAATGGTTGCGTTCGCTGCTTCCGCCAACTGTAATTTTTACCAACATAATTTTATCTAAACAAAGCAAAAGCATTGCTTCGGGCTATTGCACGCTTTAAAATGATTAGGGCATCCCCCCTCCCCTTTTAAAACCAATTCCCATGAAATACGAATTAGTTTATTCCACCGATTTTACGCAGGCGCCGCTGTATAAAACAGTAGTAATGTTTGTAGGCAATTGCAACGAGCTTATTCCAAAGATGACCTGTCAAGGGCGGAAACTATTTGCCGGGCGTATCCGCTGGGAGTTGGGGTGCATCACGCAGCTGTTGCTGCATGCGGCGGTTACGAAACGCGCCAACAAACGGCAGCATTTTATTGCCCTCACGCAGCAGCATCTTCAAGTCGCCTGCGGGCTACTGCAATGCTGCTGCGATTTAAAGTTTCTTCCGGCGCAGGCGTATGAAACGGTTGTCGCGCAGCTGCCACCGGTAATGGAAGAGGTAGAAGTGTGATTTTTGCAGCTATTATTTAAGGTTACCTGCACTTGCAGTAGACTTGAAAACCGTCCCGCAGGGGTGCAAATGATTTGCGGCAGCACCGCAAACCCGTTCGCAGGGGTGCAAATGATTTGCGGCTTGCGGCAATAGACATTATTCATTTTTCCATTTTCAACTGCCCACTGCCCCCCGCTCCCACATGGGTATTATTTGATTTTTTACTATCTTCGTACTATCTAAATTTTTGAGCAATGATTAAAGAGATAGAACTTTTTATTTTAAGCTGGCTGAAATCTACCGGTTTTTATGCGCCGGACAATCATTTTTTGGCTGACGTTATTTTATTTGTAATAACCCTGCTGGCGGCTTATGGCTTGTTTTACGGCGGGCAGTGGCTGGCTACGTTGATTGCAAAAAAAATCCTGTCAAAAACCGGCTCGCTGTTCAACATAGAATTGTTGCGCAAGAAGTTTTTCCGCCGGCTGGCTTACCTTCCCGCCCTGATTCTTGTTAATATTATCAATGGCCTCCTGTTTACGCCGTATCCGATGCTGCATAAATGGCTCTCGATAACGATTTCCATTGCCTTTATGCTGGCCGTTATCCATATTATTTCCGCCTTCCTGAATGCAGCCAACAATACTTATAATGCGACAAGGTACGGCGGGCAAAACTCCATGAAAAGCCTGATACAGGCGGCGCATACGATACTGTATTGTATAGCCGCCATTTTTATTATTTCGCTATTGCTGGGGTTGGAACTCAAAACCCTGTTCACCGCTTTGGGGGCGGCTTCGGCGGTGTTGATGTTGGTTTTTAAAGATTCCATTTTGGGGCTGGTCGGCGGCGTCCAGCTATCGGCGAACCGGATGGTGCGCCCCGGCGACTGGATTGAAATGCCTTCTGCCGACGCCGACGGCACTGTGCTGGAAATTTCGCTCATCACGGCGAAAATACGGAACTGGGACAATACGATTGTAACCATTCCCACCTACAACCTGATTTCACAACCGGTGAAAAACTGGCGGGGCATGTCGGAAGCCGGCGTACGGCGCATCAAACGGTCGATATTCATAGACATGACCAGCGTGCTGTTTTGCACGGATGAAATGCTGGAACGCTACCGGAAAATACAATTCCTCGATACCTATATCGAGCAGAAGCAGGCGGAAATCGCTGCATTCAATACCGCCAAACATATTGATATTTCTACGGGAATAAACGGGCGGCGACAAACCAATTTGGGCATCTTCCGCGCCTACCTGCAACGTTATTTGGAACAGCACCCGCAGTTGAGCCGCGATTTTACGCTCATGGCGCGGCAGCTGCAACCCACCAATTCCGGCATCCCTATCGAGATTTACGTATTTGCTACCACCACCGAATGGGTGAAATACGAGGCGATCCAGTCCGATATTTTCGACCACATCATTGCAGCAATTCCTTATTTTAATTTGCGCATATTCCAAAATCCTTCATGGAACGACTACCAGCTAATGTCGTCAGGCATTCCCGTTAATTGACGGCTCTTCAAACGCCGTTTTATCGCCCAGCCCAAACCGGCAGTAGGTAATCGGGAGGCGTTGTTGCAAAAAGAGCTCCTCATAATGCGTACGGATAGAAAGAATGTCATCGGCGCGGGCGGTGCCGTAAATGTCGCTGTTGGCTTCGAGGAGCGGCAGGCCGTTGTGTTGTATAATGGCTTTGGTGTATTCGTGCAGCATTTGGCTGTCGGTTTTCAGGTGAATATTCCCGCCGGTTTTCAGGAATTGCGCATAACGCGCCAGAAACCGCCCGCCGGTAAGCCGTTTGCGCGGGCGCACCGGCTGCGGGTCGGGAAAGGTTATCCAAATCTCGTCCACTTCGCCGGGCGCAAAAAACGAGGTGATGAAATCGATGCGGGTGCGGATAAATGCCACATTCGGCAGTTGCTCTCCGGTAGCGGTTTTTGCGCCGCGCCACAGCCGCGCCCCTTTCCGGTCGATGCCGATAAAGTTTTTGGCAGGATAACGCCGCGCCAGTTCCACCGTATATTCCCCGCGGCCGCAACCCAGCTCCAGTATGACAGGATGGGGGTTTTTAAAAAACGCCTCCCGCCAGCGCCCCTTCAAGTGGAAATCGTTTTTGAAAACCGCTTCAAACGCCGGCTGGAAGAGAAGCGTAAAAGTTTCGTTCTCCATAAAGCGTTTGTATTTGTTCTTTCCCATAAATCGCTTCGTTGAACAACCCGTTTAATGCCCGGACAGCATCTTTTGCACTTGCTGCAGGCCGTTTACCAGCGCGTCGATTTCTTCCTTCGTGTTGTAGAGCGCCAGCGATGCGCGAATCATCCCCTGTAGCTGGAACCGCTGCATCAGCGTGTCGGCGCAAAGGCGGCCGGTGCGGACGGCAATCCCCAGCTTGTCCAGAATGGCTGCGGCGTCCGACGGATGGACGCCTTCCATTGAAAAACTCCATACGCTTGTTTTGGGCGTTGCCGTGCCGTAGGTACGCAACCCCTTGACGGTAGAGAGCTGTCGGGCGGCGTAGGCGGTCAGCTGCTGCTCGTGCGCATGGATGGCCGCGCGCGTCTGTTTTTGTATATAATTGATAGCCGCCGCCAGGCCATGCGCCCCAATGTAATTGGCCGTTCCCGCCTCAAATTTTAACGGCAGCCCGGCGTAGGTGGTTTTGTCGAACGACACGGAAGCAATCATATCACCGCCGCCCTGGTAAGGCGGCAGCTGTTCCAGCCATTCTTCCTTGCCGTAAAGTACGCCGATACCGGTGGGGCCATACAGTTTATGCCCCGAGAATACATAAAAATCGCAATCCATGTCCTGCACATCGGCGCTTTCGTGGACAATACCCTGTGCGCCGTCTACCAGCACCGGCACGTGATGCGCATGCGCCAGCCGGATAATTTCTTTTACCGGATTGACCACGCCCAGCACGTTTGAAACCTGCGTTACGCAAAGGATGCGCGTTTTATCGGTAAAAAATTCCGGCAGCCTTTCCGTTTGCAAACGCCCCGTATCATCCACCGGAACGACCTTCAATACCGCCCCTTTCCGCTCGCACAGCAATTGCCACGGAACAATGTTGGAATGATGCTCCGCTTCGGTAAGCACGATTTCGTCGCCGCGCCGCACAAAGCGTTCGCCGAAGGAAAACGCCACAAGGTTAATGGCCGCCGTCGTTCCTGCGGTAAACACAATCTCCTGCGTTTTTTGGGCATTGATAAACCGGCGGACGGTCTCGCGCGCCTGTTCGTAGCGTTCCGTACATTGAATCGCCAGGTAATGCACCGCCCGGTGGATATTGGCGTTGAGTTTCGCGTTCATTTCGTCAATGGCCTCTACCACGCATTGCGGTTTCTGGGCGGTGGCGGCGCTGTCCAGGTAAATCAGCGGTTTCCCGTGCACTTGCTGCTGCAACGCCGGGAAATCGTTGCGAACAGTTGTTATATCGAATGGCTTCATACTTCTTTCTTGCGTGTGCAAAGATAGAAAAAAGCCCCCGAACGCCAAAAAGAGGAAGGAAGGATGAGGTAGGAGGTGGCTGGCGCCGGAACTTAGCCGGCAGTTTTCAGTGGGCAGTTGGCAGTGATTGGCGCCTGCCAATTCTCCATTGAATAAGCCCGGAAGGCTTGAATTTTCATAACCCCATGCAAGTGCAGCGAAGCGTAACGCAGCTTGGGGCAAGATGGCACTTACTGCTTTTCGCGCGGAGCACAGGCTTTCCGCTATGCACGGACTGTGCGCCGCTTTTAATGGAGAATGTCTTTAGAGGCGCAAGCTAATTCTCAATTTTCAATTCTCCATTCTCCATTCTCCATTAAAACTGCGTACGGGGTTATGAAGATTTCGCCCCTTCGGGGCTTTAATTTAATGGAGAATGGAAAATTGAGAATGCTCGGCGCCCAAACTACCTTTCGGTAAAAAATTTTTTCAAAAAAACTTGCCATTAAAAAATATTGTTTTATATTTGCACCGTTCTTTGACGTATTGAAAAGGATATAAAAAATATATCGCTTTAACTTTTATTCTGCGGTAATTCGAAATCAGGAAAATTTCTTCCCAGTATGGATAATAAGTAATAGCGGCTACACCAAGAGTGGATGTGGGTCGTTAGACTTATTTGCTGGGGGGTTTTCCTGAACCTCGAATTACAATAAGTATAACGCCCCTTTCCACTCTTGGTTTTTTTAGTGGAATCAGGAAAAAATCAAGGTAGAAGTTAAAGAAATAAATGGCAGAAAAAGTTTAACAAAACATTCTGCAATGATTGGCAGCGAACAGAAAATCGCAGCAGGGGGTTGTTTTATTACGGTTGGTTTGTGTTTGCAAAACAGCCCCGAAGCTGCGAAAACAGAACATAGACTTGTAGAATATGGACAAATGAACAGTCAGCAACGTCCCGTGAGGGACGAAATAAATGAATATAAACCTTAAATAATAATAGTATGAAAAAAATTTTCTTTCTCCTCGCGAGCTTGTTGCTGATAGCAGCAAGTTGTGCCACACAAAAAACAACCGCATCTAATGCGGAAAGTATTCCTGTGTACTACACCGGCAATGACGAGCCGGCGGCAGTCGGTGTATTCCGGTATTCGGATGAACAATCAAAAACCAATTAACAATTACAATCATGAAAACAATTCTTTTCTTTTTTGCCTTGCTTGCCGGCATAACCGCAAGCGCAAATGTGTATATCACGCCGCTTTCGACGGATTATACCAACAAAACCGTAACCTTCCGTGTGGAATGGACAGGCGACGTGGCTAACGACCGCGTGTGGGTGTTCGTGGACTTGTGCCCTGTGGACGGCACGACATCGGGTACGTTCACCAAAGCCGTCATCAGCGGAGCTACGCACACCGCCGGCGGCATTGACGCTACCACATTACCCGGTCGCGGATTTTATGTAACCGCAAACCTAACCACCGTTAGCGTTACGTTGAGTAACGCAGTGGGGCAATTTAACTGGTGCGCCTACGGCAGCGGGTTTCCACCCAATGCGAAAGACGACGGCAGCGGCGGCTCTGACTTGAAAGGCACGCCGCCGTTTGTTATTACCACTGCTGCCGGCACGGTGGAAGTTACCGACTATACTTATTCCGGCGGAGAAATTACCGCGCTGACGGATGCCACCGGCTGTCCGGGCGCCCTGTGCGGCAAGAACGGCGAGTCTGCGGGAATATTGAACTGTTGCGCTCCCGGAACGACTAATTGCAGTGGGACGTGTAAAACTGCCGGGACATATACGACTAATGACGGTACATGCGCTGGCTCATGCAATGCCGCTTATGTGCAACTACGCAACCAATGCGGCACGGTAATAAATGCGACGTATGGCACCTATGCGAACACTGGCTGTACTACGCCGAACTATACTACTAACGACGGAGACTGCACTGCAACGTGTAAACAAGGATACATCCAACTGAGGAATTCATGCGGTGCTGTTATAAATCCTACTTATGCCGTGATAACCCGGAATGACTGCGTCAATACCTGCCCGTGCGGCGGCGCTAGTTCCATGAACTCCGGAACCACTGAGTGGAGCAACGGGGAATGCATAAACTGGTGCCGCAGTAATGGAACCTATCGCTACGAGTACCGAGACAACGTGTGCTATTGCTGTTATTAAAACAGAAACTATGTAAAAACGAATTAAAATACCCAACAACTCTATAGCGTTCCCACCCAAACGCTACCCTTATTGCGCCTTGCACCCCTCAGGGCTTCATCGCGCAACCGAGAAAAACTAAAATGTTCTTTACATACAACAGGGGCAAAATAAATATAGCCCCTGTTTCCCTCCGTTCAATAGTATCACATTAAAAGGTATCGAACGGTTAAGGTGCACGCGCACCACGAAAAAGAGGAGCTATAATCTTCTTTGGTGCACAGGCACCTTTTATATTAAAGCGGTTACAAAAATACAAAAAAATAGGAAACTAAAACTAATATGGATAAAAACACAACTGTTTTTGCTGCGGGTAACGGCGGAGGTGAACATGCCGGTATGGTTGCAACTGCTGTGGGAGGCGATTTTTAAAAGTTAAGAACTAAAAACTAAAAGTTGGCTGGCGCCGGAAGGCAGTGGGCAGTAGGCAGTGTTTAGTTGAAAATGGAAAAATGAATAATGTCTATTGCCGCAAGCCGCAAATCGTTTTCACCCCTGCGAACGGGTTGCGGCGTTACCGCAAATCATTTTCACCCCTGCGAACGGGTTTGCGGCGTTACCGCAAATCGATTACACCCCTGCGAACGGGTTTGCGGCGTTGCCGCAAATCATTTGCACCCCTGCGAACGGGTTTGCGGCGTTACCGCAAATCGTTTTCACCCCTGCGAACGGGTTTGCGGCGTTGCCGCAAATCATTTGCACCCCTGCAGACGGGTTTGCGGCGTTGCCGCAAATCATTTGCACCCCTGCGAACGGGTTTGCGGCGTTACCGCAAATCGATTACACCCCTGCGAACGGGTTTGCGGCATTACCGCAAATCATTTGCACCCCTGCGAACCGGTTTTCAAGTCTACTGCAAGTGCAGGTAACCTTAAATAATAGCTGCAAAAATCACCTTTCTACCTCTTCCACTACCGGCGGCAGCTGCGCGACAACCGTTTCATACGCCTGCACCGGAAGAAACCTTAAATCTCAGCAGCATAGCAGCAACCCGCAGGCGACTGCGTAAAATCGGTGGAATAGACTAATTCGTATTTCATGGGAATGGTTTTTTAGAGGTGGAGGGGAAGCCTTAATGGTGGAAAGGTGTAGCATTATTTGGAAACAGTATTTTTTGCTTCCATGTTGTTGTATTCTTGTGATAAAATTTACAGCGTGCGGTAACAACGAACACTGCCTCGGCTGCCATCCCCTGGGTTGTTTATGGTGGTAACGTTGCATGTTACGGTTTGGTATTGCAGGTCTATGCCACACCCATCTTCTCGGCCAGCGTCGTTTGTGTACCATATGCTTGCGGTTGCAACTCCTCCATTAATGCAACCTACTAGGCTCGCGAACCCATGGTCATTAGTACGCGGGCTGCAAGATGCATTCGACGCACGCAAACTTTGGCATGCTTGTGTGTTCGTACCTATCGTTGATATAAGGGTTGCATATGTGGTTCGCAAAGGTAATAACCAATTTGGTGGGCATATACCTTGTACAGTCCCTGTTGAACCGTATGAACCACCATAGTTGCCGTATATTTCCGCCCATGTATAACCCCTACCGCATTCGTCTTTTGTGCAGCCGCTAATGGCAGCGCCTACTGTAGAACCATTATAGCTGGCTAATTTTACATTCTGCGCCAGCCACCATTTATTGTCGGGCATTTTTACAATTCTGTACAATTCGTTATCCAGAGAGTCTTTTATCCATGCTTCCCAATTTTGTGCGCCGCTGGTGCGCTGTTGGCAAAGATGTGTAACGTCCATATACAAGTCGCTTCCCGTGTAGGGACAATAAAGGCTGCCGATGCCGGGACAGCCGGTGGCATCCGTAAAGGTACTGGATGAATTAACGGTTAAACCGGCTTTCGTTATGGTATTAGTTGTTACCGGCTGTGCGTGGCTACTCACTATAAAACTGGCTGTGCCTTTAAAGGTATAAGTTCCTTTATCCAGCGTTACGTTGGGCGGGTAATCGCTGCCGTAGGCGCACCAGTTGAATTTTCCGGAGGCATTGCTTAACGTGGCGGTAACGGTTGCTCCGTTAACAGTTACAAAAAAGCCGCGTCCGTTTAAATCCGAAGGTGCGCCGGAGGTTACGGAAGCAGAAGTGATGGTTGCCGGCGCAAAAGTACCCGGCGTTGTGCCGGCGACGCTACAAAAGTCTACCCATACCCACACGCGGTTGTTGGCGGCTGTGGCCGCATTCCATGCGACGCGGAATTTCACCTCTGATTTGTCATAATCTACGCCGATGGGCGTAACGGTTGCCTGTGCGCTTGCTGCAACGCTTGCAAGCATTGCGAAAAGAAAGGGGATTTTTTTCATAAAAGGGAATTTTTTAATTGTTGTTATTTTTGCAGCCTCAGGGTTGTTTTCAAACACAAACTTTTCCATATAAAACAACCCCTTGCTGCGATTTTTTGTTCGCTGCCAAATAATGTGCAATTTTTGTACACTCTTCAATTTTTAGGGCTTCTGTTATAGTATTACAAAAAATAAAATGTGAATTGATACCAACCCGCTAAAAGGTTCTGACAACCCCAACACCAAGCCGATATCAACTCACATTATGATATACGGCTTTTATTCTTGGGTGTTTAAAAATTGTCAGATTCTTTAGCCATGAACAAAAGCCATTGAAATATTATTTCAAATCCGATAAAAAAGAACATCAATAACCGCTGCAAATATAAAACAATATTTTTTAATTGCAACTATTTTTGAAATAATTTTTCGTAAAGTGCTTTCGGCGCCAGCTACCGCCTACTGAAAACTGCCTACTGTCTACTGGTAGCCCCAAAGGGGCGAAATATGCATAACCGCAGGCAAGCGGAGCGCAGCCTGCGGAAGAAGCCCCCCGCTGCCTTTCGCGCGGCGCACTGTCCGTGCATAGCGGAAAGCGGGTGCTCCGCGCGAACGGCAGGGAAGTTCATGTTGCCCCATGCTGCGTTACGCTCCGCTTCACTTGCATGGGGTTATGAAAATTTAAGCCCTACGGGCTTGTTGAATGGAGAATGAAGGACTCCGGCGCCAGCCCATTTTCAACTTTCAATTTTCAACTAAAAAACTGCCTACTGAAAACTGCCTACTGAACTTCCGCCGTACAGCACCGGATTAAGCGAGGGGTCGTTGTACATTTTCATTTGCTTGTATGTTTTCATGTACTTGCGCCCGGCTTCGATGTCGTCCAGCAACTGGTCAATGGCGGTGGAAAGGTCTTTTTGCTGCTCCAGCAAAGTGTGCAGTTTTTTATGGCACTGTTCGCGATGCGCCGCACCGGCGTCCGGGCGTTCCGTTTCCTGCCGCATGTGGTAAATTTTAAGCGTCAAAATCGACAGGCGGTCGATAGCCCATGCCGGACTCTCGGTGTTGATGGTAGCGGCGGGGAGCGGTTTTATATCCGTATATTTTTCTAAAAAATAACTGTCGATTAACTCCACCAAATCCGTGCGGTCTTGGTTGGAGCGGTCGATGCGGCGCTTTATTTGCAACGCTTCCTGCGGGTCTATGGCAGGATTGCGGATAATATCTTCCAGGTGCCACTGCACGGCGTCAATCCAGTTTTTCAAAAACAGGTAATAGTCGATACTCTTAAATTCGTAGGGGTTTTTAGGCTCGGCGTCCACGTTGTCCATAAGGTGGTAATAGTTGGTACAGGCTGAAAAAACAGCATTGCAATGTTCGGTAAAAGACATAATTTATGGTTATAAAAATTGATGATTAGAATTGCCCTGCCGCATTTGACAGGAGCGGGGATTTAGAGGTTAATTTTTGCGGACAATCAGCCGTTCGGCAAATTGTTGTACGTATTCTTTGCGGTCGGGCGCGACAGTTATGGTTTCAAGCAGCGCTAATGCTTTTTCGAAATAATCGGTAATATGTTTTTCCACTTGTTGCCGTATTTGCAGGCGTTGGTAAATATCCAACACATTCTTTATTTTTTCTTCGGCGGAGATTTGTTTATCGGTAAGCAGGGAGAATAAATTTTTCTTATCGTTGCCGGTGGCTTGCTGCATGGCAAGCAAGAGTAAAAAAGTTTTTTTGTTGCAGGCAATATCATTACCGATAGCTTTGCCGAAAATATCAGCATCGCCGTACACATCCAGCAGGTCGTCCTGAATTTGGAACGCCAGTCCCAAGAGGCGGCCGAACTCATACATTTTGGCAATATGCTGGTGCGTGGCGCCGCCGGCAATAGCGCCTATTTTTGTAGCCGCCGCCAGCAACACGGCCGTTTTCCGTTCAATCATTTGCAAATATTCGTCTTCGCTGATAACGGCATGATGCTCGTAATTCATGTCCAGCTGCTGCCCTTCGCACACCTGCGCCGCCGTTTGATTGAACAACCGCAGTATTTCCGACAGGTGAATCGGGTCGGCCTGGCAGATGTACTGGTAGGCGGTAATACACATTACGTCGCCGGAAAGGATCGCGGTATTCGTGTTCCACTTGTGGTGCACCGTCGGCTGGTTGCGGCGCATGGCGGCATTATCCATAATGTCATCGTGCACCAGCGTGAAGGTGTGAAAAATTTCCAGCCCTACTGCAGGAAACAGCACTTTATTGTCTATGCGGTCGGAAAACATATTGCACGAAAGCAGGCACAGCACCGGGCGAATACGTTTGCCGCCGATAGACATCATATAAGTTACCGGATCGTAGAGTTCTTGCGGCTCTTTGGAAAGATTTAGATTGGCTATCGCTTTGTCCACCCAATCGCGTATTTCGGAAATTGAATACATATAAAATTGTGGAGAACAAAGATAGAAAAAATTTTTTTAATACACCGGACGAAAAACATAAGAAATTGCATAAACAGAAGTCAGGCAACTTTGAATAAAGTTGCCTGACTTCTATTTTGTGGAGATGGCGGGAGTCGAACCCGCGTCCAAACAAACCATCCAAATGCCTTCTACATGCTTAGCTTGCGGTTGGTTTTCGTAACGGCGTCGGGCGCAAGCGCCCATGCATCGTTCTTAGCTTCTAAAATTTCACCGGGCGGTAGAAGCGTCTGCGCGGCTATCTCTTCATGGTTGATACCCCATAGGCCGGAGGTTAAAGAGCGGAACATTCCGGCGGGATACTCGTCCTATCGGCAACCTTGGCCGGCAGGATTAAGGTAGTGTGCTTGGCAGACTACGCAGCGAGTGCATAATTTGTTTCGCCAGTTATGGCTTGCGTGTTGGGATTTACGGGCCACCACACAACGCCCGGCATGCTTACATTCCGATTCAGTTTGCTGTCAAAACCAAACATCCCCATCTTTTTTAGTTATTAGTTGTTAGTCATTAGTCGTTAGTCGGCTGGCGCCAGCCAATTCTCAATTCTCCATTTTCAATTCTCCATTCTCCATTACATCCGGCTCGTCCGGTCTTAAGACCGGACGGAAATTTATGTTTTCCGCAAAAATAAACGCCGAAGAATAATTTCTTTGGATACTTTCCAAAAACCGCATGGCGTCTGTCCTGGTGCGGAAATCCCCCACCGCTACTTTGTAGTACAGGTCGTCAAATTCACGATATACCGGTACGGCGGGATAACTTTCGCTGAAAGCCTGTTCTATCGCTGAGGATTCCTGCCGCGCCGTTTGTCCGTTATCAAAAAATATGCGGATGCGGTACCCCTTGTTTTTCTTATAGCGGTTTCGTGCAATATGTCCGAGTACGGCATTTTCTATTTCATTGCTTTGCCGGATGACGACGTTCCCGCCGGCCTGCAACGACCGGAAAATGTCTTCCTGCGCCCCTGCGCACAACGCAACGAAGAAGGCAAACAATAATACGGTTACTTTTTTCATCATACGTTATAATTCTTTTAGCAATTGCCCGATGGTCTTGTTTTGTACGGTGATAGTCCTGCTTAGCATGCCTGCCTTCACTTTCAACGAACCGCTCAAAAGCAATTTATCCAGCGGCGGATTATTTAAATCCATGCCGCCGGCAAGCAACGCCAGCATGTTTGTAATGTTCAACTCCACCGGAAGCGAGTGATAGCCGTCGGACTCAGCGGGTATTTCCACCGCTTCCATCAGGTGCAAGCGGGCGATTACCCCGCCGTCGCCCGACACGTCAAATGCCGCGTGCTCCAACGTCAGCTTCCTGGCGGTAGGGTTATAGACTTTTATCGAAAGATTTATCTTTGCCTTGGATGCGCCGGAAAAGGCGACGTTCTCCAGGCTGTAACTGTCTATGCGCACCCGGTCGAGATTGGCTACGCACGAAGAAAACAGAAAGAGAAATGATACAAAGCCGCTCCTTAATAGAATTTTTTTCATGCTCCCAACATATAAGATTACAAAATTACAACTTTTTTTGGGGTAAAAAAATTATCGAAAAAAAGTTTGCAGATAAAAAAAATGTAATTATATTTGTGTCCTTAATCAAGCGTTCTTTGACATTTTGGATATGATATTAAAAAAATATCGCTTTAACTTTTATTCTTCGTGCTTTTCGAAACTTGGAAAATTTCAACTCTGTATGAATATAAGGAAAAGCAACCTTGCCAAATGTGGACATGGTTGTTGTACTTATTTACAGAGTGGGTTTCCAAGACCTCGAAAAGCAATAAAGTACAGTCTCCATTTCCACTTTCGGCTTTTTTAGTGGAATAAGAAAAAATTACAGCAAAAGTTAAAGAAATAAAGTGCAGAAAAGGGGTATTAAAACTTTCTGCAACGATTGGCAGTGAATAAAAATTCGCAGCAAGGGGTTGTTTTATATGGAAAAGTTTGTGTTTGGAAACAGCCCCGAAGCTGCGAAAACAGAACATAGACAATAGACTTATGGAACATAGACAAAATGCCGGTAACCCTTAAACGTGAAACTATAAACATTAAATAATAATAGTATGAAAAAAACTTGCTTTCTTTTCGCAATGCTTGTAAGCGTTACTACAAACGCACAAACAAACGTCGAGCCTGTCAGTGCAAATTACACCGACAAAACCGTATCTTTCCGCGTATGGTGGAACGCCGGTTCGCGTAATGCTACGCATCTTTCCAAAGTGTGGGTGTGGGTAGATTATATCACTGTAAACAGTAATAACACCACTTTGGGCAATTCGTGGACACGCGCTGCCGTTTCCGCCGCTTCTCCTACGGCTTCCGTTACGTATGACGGCAGCAACCGGCAAGGGTTCTGGTTGCAGGGCAACAGCGGAAGTTACAGCGCAACCGTTACTGTACAACTAAACATTACCGCCAGCAAATTTAACTGGTGCGCATATGTTTCCGACTACCCGCCGAATGTCGCTTCACTAAACGGTAGCGTTTATACCTTGAAAGGCTCACCACCGTTTGTAGTCAATGGCGGCACAATAAGTGGCAATACATTTACCGGAACAATCAATTCTCTAACCGACGCTACTGGCTGTCCGGGTATAGGCAGCCCTTATTGCTCCTATACAGGAAGTGATTTATACATGGACGTAACGCACCTTTGCCAACAACGCACCAGCGGTGCAAAAAATTGGGAAGCGTATATAAAAGACAGCAGAGATAATCAAATTTACCGTATAACGCAATTTTCCGATGACAATTGGTGGTTTGCTGATGATTTGGCTATTGCGGATAAAAGCGTGGGAACGTGTAATGGTAAGCGCTACTACAGTGGTAATGACAAGCCAACTTGTCCTTCCGGTTGGCAACTGCCAACAATAACCCAAGCACTCAATAAATTTACAAATCCAACAACTGGTGACCCCTATGGTGCTACGCTGGAAGTAGGATGTTATTTTGGTGTATCTGGTATACCCTGTGGTATAACGGGGTGTGATGGTTGTGGAGGACGCTACGACTTAATAGGTAGTGACGCCATTAACTCGGTATTTTACGGTAATAATGGAATATGGTATTGGAACTGTGGTGGCACGCACGGTTACGGGGCAAATCAAGACTCGCGAGGTGCGGCTCGCGCCCGCTGTATACGCAATTTATAATCCGAAGACTTCCGGCAGCTGCCTAAATGAAATTAGGATGTCTTCGCTGGCGTGAGGCTGTTCTCCACAGAAAAAAGAACGTTCTCTTTTGGAAAAAGAACAATCTTTTCTGGGAAAAGAACGTTCTCTTTTGGAAAAAGAACAATCTTTTTGGGGAAAAGAACGTTCTCTTTTGGAAAAAGAACAATCTTTTTGGGGAAAAGAACGTTCTCTTTTGGAAAAGAACAATCTTTTTTGGGAAAAGAACGTTCTCTTTTGAGAAAAGAACAATCTTTTTTGAAAAAAGAACGGTCTCCACAGCGCAAAGATCGGTCTCTTTTCGGATGCGGTTTTATGGAGCGTCGCGGAGGTTTATTCTCCATTTCCCATTATTTTCTCCGGGTGGTCATGAACTTGGCCAGGTCGATGAGCGCGGCGCGGTAGGGGGTGCCGGGCAATTCCTGTAACATGGCGATGGCTTTGCCGCTATATTCGAGCATGACTTTCTCCGCGTATTCCTGCCCTTTGTGGCGGTGTACAAAGCGGATGACTTTTGTTACGCTCCGCGTTTTCCTTGCGGCGTGGCGGATATGGCGCAGGATGTCTTCCCGCTCCTTTTCTCCGGCTTGCCGCAGGGCGTAGAGCAGCGGCAGGGTAATTTTCCTTTCGCGGATGTCGTTGCCTGCCGGCTTGCCCGACTGGTTATGCTGTTCGTAATCGAAAATGTCGTCGCGGATCTGGAACGCCATTCCCATCAGGTAGCCGATGTCGTATATCCGTTTAGCGACGGCTTCGTCCACGTTGGCGACAATCGCTCCGCAGGCCATGCTCAAGGCCAGTAATTCCGCCGTTTTCCGTCCGATAATCTGGTAATAGTCGTCTTCGGTAATATCCAGTTTTTGCGCTTTTTCGAGTTGCCATATTTCGCCTTCGGTCATCGCTACCATACAGGCATTAAACCAGGGCAGCAGGCGGGTTTCTTTGTATTTCGTCATCACCTGGAAAGCCCGCGCAAACCAGTAGTCGCCGGTCAGCACGGCGATGTTGGAACGCCAGATGCGTTTCACGGACGCCGCGCCGCGCCGCCGGTCGGCATTATCGACCACGTCGTCGTGCAGGAGGGAGGCGGTATGCACTATTTCCACTATGGCGGCGGCCACCAGCGCCGGCTGCCCGCAGGCGGAAAAGCTGTTTGCCGTCAACAGCGTCAGTACCGGGCGCAGTTGTTTCCCCCGGTGTTCCAGCAAATAATTGTTTACGGTGTTCAACAAATCGACTTTATTTTGCAAGGTTTCCCGGAAAAATTCTTCAAAACGCACCCAATCGTCGCCTAATAGTTTTTTTATATCGTCTAAAATATTCATACTTTAAAATTATACTGCCGCAAAATGAATGGCTTCGCTGCTCCAAGGTTTGGCGTTTCCGATGGCCGTTAAAACGTCTTCCGCCCGCTCTATCACCGTCCATGCGTCCTTGTGTTCGGGGCGGATGAAGCGTTCGTCCGCCATTTTGTCGAACAAAGTAAGCAGGGCATCGTAAAAACCGTTTGTATTCAGGATCACCACCGGTTTTGTAAACAGCCCCAGCCGTTTCAACGAAATCACTTCCATCAGTTCTTCGAGCGTGCCGCTGCCGCCCGGCAGGGTGACGACCGCGTCGGCGCCGGCAATCATCAACGCTTTGCGCTGGTGCATGGTCTCGACCAGCGTTAATTCGGTTAACCCGTTGTGCTGCCATTCTGCCTGTCGCATGAAGCGCGGCAGAATGCCGGTTACTTTTCCGTTGCAGGCAAGCGCCGTATCGGCCAGTGCGCCCATTAAGCCTATTGCCCCGCCGCCATATATAATCGTATGCCCGCCCGCTGCTGCTACGCGGGCAACGGTTTTCGCCGCTTCAAAAAAAACGGGAGCGACTTTTGCGCTCGATGCACAAAAAATACAGATTTTCATACACTGTGGTGGTTTATTGACGGGTTTACCGCCTTGCCGGAGGTCTCCTCCGGCGGGCGGCGTTATAATATGTCGTCAAGTTTAGCGGCCAGCTGCGATTTGGATACTGCGCCCACCAGCTTGTCTTTTACTTCCCCGTTTTTAAAAAATAAAATCGTTGGGATATTGCGGATGCCGAATTTCACGGCAATTTCATTGTTGGCGTCCACGTCGCATTTTGCCACAATCGCGCGGCCTTCGTACGTTCCCGCCAATTCTTCCACCACCGGGGAGATGGCGCGGCAAGGGCCGCACCATTCCGCCCAAAAGTCCAGCATTACCGGCTTTTCCGATTTTATTACTATTTCTTCAAAATTTGATTCTGTTACCTGTGTCATAATATTATTTTTAAATTTATTTTAATAGTTTCCGTTGGAAATAATCTATCGTCCGTTCGAGCCCTTCCTCCAGCGGAACGAGGGGTTGCCAGCCGTTCAGTTTTTCTTTGGCCAGCGAAATGTCCGGCCGGCGTTGTTTGGGGTCGTCGGCTGGCAGGGGGAGGTAAATAATTTTCGATTTCGATTTTGTCAGTTTAATGACCCGTTCGGCCAATTCCAGCATGGTAAATTCGTCGGGATTGCCGATATTGACCGGGCCGGTAAAATTGTCGGGCGCGGCCATCATGCGCACCATTCCTTCGACCAAGTCGTCTACATACTGAAAACTGCGCGTTTGCCGGCCGTCGCCGTAAACGGTGAGGTCTTTCCCCGCCAGCGCCTGTACAATGAAGTTGGATACTACGCGCCCGTCATGAGGGTGCATGCGCGGGCCGTAGGTGTTGAAAATGCGGATGATTTTTATCCGCACTCTGTTTTGGCGGTGGTAGTCCATGAACAGCGTTTCGGCGCAGCGCTTTCCTTCGTCGTAGCACGAGCGGAGGCCGTTGCAGTTTACATTTCCCCAATAGCATTCCGGTTGCGGGTGCAGGGTCGGGTCGCCGTATACTTCGCTGGTGGAGGCTTGCAGGATTTTGGCTTTCGTCCGCTTTGCCAGCCCCAGCATATTGATGGCGCCCATTACCGACGTTTTTACGGTTTTAATCGGATTGTACTGGTAATGCACCGGCGAAGCGGGGCAGGCTAGGTTGTATATCTCGTCCACTTCTGCCAGGTAGGGCGTCGTAACATCGTGGCGCACCAGTTCAAAATGTTTGTTGTGCAACAGGTGCAGGATATTATTTTTATTTCCGGTAAAATAATTATCCAAACAAATCACGTCGTGCCCTTCGTTCAGCAACCGTTCGCAGAGGTGCGAGCCGATAAATCCCGCACCGCCGGTGATGAGGATGCGGCGGCAGTTGGCAGTTGGCAGTTGGCAGTCGGCAGTCGGCAGTTGATGGTTGGCGGTATTCATAGTTTATATTTTTACTCCAAATTTTTCCGGACAGTTTAACATGTATCCTATCAATTTCCCGATTTCGTCATATGTTTCTTCCATTGGTATCAGTACGTCCTCCGTTATATAACCACTATCTTTTGCAAAATTTAACCATACAATTGTTTCACTGCATTCGCTGTCCGCATCTGTCAGTTTTGCCGTATAAGATTTAACATATACGCGTTTCCTGTATGCTTCCGCAATATTGGCACATACAGACCGGGATGAACGGCGGATTTGGTCTGTGAGCGAAAATCGTTCTTCCATCGGAAAATGTTTTGACAGTACAAAAATTTCCATTGCCGACATATATGCTTTTTGATACGCTAACAAAGACTTGAAACCCTTATCTGTATTTCCCATTTTATATTAAATTTTACTGTTACTACTGAAAACTGCCTACTGCTACTGCCTACTGCTACTACAACCGGAATTGCCCAAACCGAAGTACTCAAATCCTGCGCGCTGCAATTCTTCGCTGTCGTAGATATTGCGGCCGTCAAATACGACGGGCGTTCTCATGGCGTTCTTGAGGATATGCCAGTCGGGCAGGCGGAACTCTTTCCATTCTGTAACCAACAATATGGCGTCGGCCTGCTGCGCCGCATCATAAATGTCTTTGGCATAATCGACCCTGTCGCCCAATATCCGCTTTGCTTCCGGCATGGCCACCGGGTCGTACGCTTTTACGGTGCAGCCGGCCACCAGCAGTTTTTCAATCAGCGCCAGCGAGGGCGCTTCGCGCATATCGTCGGTTTGCGGCTTGAACGACAAGCCCCATATCACAACGGTTTTTCCTTTCAACTCGCCGGCAAACCGTTTTTCCAATTTATGATACAAAAGTTCTTTCTGCCGCTCGTTCACCTCTTCGACCGCTTGCAGTACGCGCATTTCATAATGATGCTCCGCCGCTGTTTTTATCAATGCCTTTACGTCTTTCGGGAAACAGGAGCCGCCGTAGCCGCAGCCCGGATACAGGAATTTTGCGCCGATACGCGGGTCGCTGCCAATCCCTCTGCGGACTTCGTGCACATTCGCGCCTACCCTTTCGCACAAATTGGCAATGTCGTTCATAAAGCTGATACGCGTAGCCAGCATGGCATTGGCGGCATATTTCGTCATTTCGGCGGAAGCAATATCCATAAAAATGAC
>JAITSM010000012.1 GCA_031287815.1 Prevotellaceae bacterium | reverse complement strand
ATAAGGATTATAATGCGCCTACCGATGTGAAGGTGTCAAAAGCGATGTTAAAAGTTTTCACGGAAAAAGTAGCCAAAGCCGACTGGCCACAAGCCTTGATAGACGCGGAAAAGAAGTACAAGGGCAATTTCGACAAGTATGTAGACGACTGGTTTGCGAAATCTGTTTTTGTAAGTTTCGACAAGCTGAAAGCGTTTATCGGAAAGCCTTCCGCCAAGCAGTTGAGCAAAGACCCCGTCATACAATTAGCCGCATCGGCACAGGAAAAAGCCAATGCTGTGAACGCTGCCATGCAGCAGCATAGCGGGCAAAAGAGCAGGGGAAGCCGGCATTTTATGGCAGGGTTGATGGAGATGCAACCCGACAAAGTATTTTATCCCGACGCTAATTTCAGCACGCGCCTGACGTACGGAAATATTTTAAGTTATAACCCGAAAAACGCCGTACACTATAATTACTACACCACGCTGGAAGGCGTGATGGAAAAGGAAGACCCGGATAACTGGGAATTTGTGGTGCCTGAAAAATTAAAACAGTTGTACCTTGCGAAAGACTACGGCCGCTATGCGTTGCCGAACGGCGAACTGCCGGTATGCTTCCTTTCCAACAACGACATCACCGGCGGCAATTCGGGCAGCCCGGTGCTGAACGGGCGCGGCGAACTTATCGGCACAGCGTTCGACGGCAACTGGGAAGCCTTGAGCGGCGACATCGCCTTTGAGCCCGATTTGCAACGCTGCATTAACGTAGATATCCGCTACGTGTTATTCATCATCGACAAATACGCTGGCGCCACGCACCTCCTCGACGAAATGACAATCGTCCAATAAATGGAGAATGGAGAGTGGAGAATGGAGAATGAAAGAGAGAATAATTTATGGAAAATATTTTGAAAAATAAATCGTACCAATTTGCATTACGCATAATAAAATTATTTAGATATATGTGTGAAAAGCATAAAGAATATATCTTGTCAAAACAATTATTGCGTAGCGGGACAGCCATAGGCGCATTGGTACGGGAAGCCGAACATGCGCAATCCAAAGCAGATTTTTTGAATAAAATAAATGTAGCGCTGAAGGAAGCGAATGAAACGGAATATTGGTTAAGTCTTTTAAAGGATAGCCATTTTTTATCGGAAGAAGAATATACTTCCATCTATAAAGATATTGATGAATTATTACGGTTATTGGTTAGCATAGTAAAAACAACCAAATCCAGGCTCAATAAATAAAATGAAGAACGGAGAATGGGGGATTAGCGCTCTTCATTCTCCATTCTCCATTCTCCACTCTCCATTCAATTCCTTTGTCTGTTTGCTTCAAACAGCACGACGGCCGTTGCCGCCGACACATTGAGCGAAGCAATATCGCCCTGCAGGGGAATACGAACGGTGGCATCGGCGAGCTTCAGCACGGAGGCGGAAATGCCGGTATCTTCCGCGCCTACAACAATAGCTACCGGCCGCTTGAAATCGGCTTCATACAACACCTGTGCGGCTTTTTCGGTCGCGGCAACCACTTGCAGCCCGCAATCTTTCAAATAATAAATCGCCTCGCGCAGGTTGGGCGTGCGGCACACCGGAATGCGGGCAAGAGCGCCTGCCGACGTTTTAATGGCTTCGGTACTGACCGGCGCCGCGCCTTTGGAAGGAACAATGATTAACTGCACGCCGGCGCACTCCGCAGAACGGGCAATGCCGCCGAAGTTGCGGACGTCCGTAATGCCGTCGAGCAACAGCACCAGCGGCAGGCGCCCCTGTTGCATTACGCCGGACAATACGCTCTCCATATCGGCATATTCGATTAACGGCAAGTATGCCGCTACCCCTTGATGCGCCACAGAAGTAAGGCTATTCAGTTTCGCCGCCGGAACAAATTGCACCGGTATTTTTTTCTCTGCCAGCAACGATTGCAGTTCGCGGAACAGCTCGCCTTCCAGCCCCTGCCGGAACAGCACGCGCTCTACGGCGCGCCCCGCCTTCACTGCTTCCAGCACAGGGCGCAGGCCTACTACTATATTTACGTTCGTTTCACTCATAGCATTTCTTTTTCCTGCAAAGATACGGAATTTAACGAACGGGGAGCCATAAACCGCCGGCAGGAAATAATGGCCTTCTCGATATTTTTTCCTACTTTTGCAGCTAATTATTAAACGCCACAAGCATTTTAATTATGCAAAATAAAATCCAACACCTGTTAAAAGAAGTGGAAACCCTCGCCGCACAAAGCGCGCAGGAAGCGGAAGAAATCCGTGTGAAATGGTTAGGCAAAAAAGGAATTGTTACGCTATTGTTCGAGGAGTTTAAAACCATTGCGGCAGAAGAGAAGCGCCTGCTGGGGCAACAACTCAATGCGCTGAAAACGGCTGCGCAGGAAAAAATCGCTTCTTTGCGGGAAGCGCCGGAACAAGCGCCGGACGCCGTTTCCGATGACTACACGCCGCCGGGTATCCCCCACCCTTTCGGCGCACGGCATCCTATTGCGATGGTGCGCAACGAAATTATCGACATCTTTAAACGCAGCGGCTATACGCTGGCGGAAGGCCCCGAGATAGAAGACGACTGGCATGTGTTCTCGGCGTTGAACTTCCCGCCCGAACATCCGGCGCGCGACATGCAGGATACGTTTTTTATCCGGCAGGGCGATAATGCCGTGCTGTTGCGTACGCATACCAGCTCGGTGCAGGTGCGCAAAATGGAAACGCAACAACCGCCCATCCGCGTTATTTGTCCCGGACGGGTATTCCGCAATGAGGCCATCTCGGCGCGCGCCCATTGCATCTTCCACCAGGTCGAAGGATTGTATATCGACGAAAACGTATCGTTCGCCGACCTGAAACAGGCTATATTATATTTTGCGCAGGAAATGTTCGGCGCGGATACGAAAATCCGGCTGCGCCCCTCCTACTTCCCTTTCACGGAGCCGAGCGCAGAAGTAGACGTCAGCTGCAATATCTGCGGAGGAAAAGGGTGCAATATCTGCAAAGGCACCGGCTGGCTGGAAATTATGGGCTGCGGCATGGTTGACCCGAATGTGCTTGAAGCAAACCATATCGATTCCAAAAAATACACCGGATTCGCTTTCGGCATGGGCATCGAGCGCATCGCCATGCTCAAATGGCAGGTGCGCGACTTACGCCTCTACTTCGAAAATGACGTGCGCTTCCTCAAACAATTTTTCAGTTGAAAATGGAAAGTTGAAAGTTGAAAATGGGCTGGCGCAGGAAGGCAGTAGGCAGTTTTCAGTAGGCAGTAGGCTGTGGCTGGCGCAGGAGGGCAGTAGGCAGTTTTCAGTAGCAGTAGGCAGTGGCTGGCGCAGGAGGGCAGTCGGCAGTCATGAAATTCTCTCATATGATTTCCCTTTTTTAAGTTAATATAT
>JAITSM010000004.1 GCA_031287815.1 Prevotellaceae bacterium | reverse complement strand
CAGGTGGTTCTGACCTGGAACTATATATTAGCTCCGGGTAACTGTGCGCGCATGGGTTTTGCTCCGGATACGCCGCAAGGCGTCTGGTTCGATACGGTGTTCTCGCCGGCGTTCAATGACTACGGCGCTGCCTACGTCGCATGGATAAACCCTGCCGGCCAGCACGGCGTAGAACTGGGATGGGATGTGTCCGACGTAGCGCCTGCCCGCTGGGAAGACCTGCGTCATTCCGCCTTCGACACCCACACGCCGGAGTACGATGGCGAGTGCGATTATCCCGTAGATCCAGTAGCAATAGGCAGTGGGCAGTGGCTGACGCCGCTTTAACCTCACCCCCTGCCCCCTCTCCTAAAGGCGAGGGGGGAAACCTCCCCCCAGCCCCCTCCGAAGGAGGGGGAGGCAGAGAGGCGAAGTAATGAAAAACGCCGGTATGGAAACATGCCGGCGGTTTTTTTTGAATGGAGAATGTCTATTTAATGGAGAATTGAAAATGGAGAATGGAGAATTGGCTGGCGCCTCAAGAGACATTCTCCATTCTCCATTCTCAATTAAATATTGCTCTGTCCGCTTCGCGGCGCAGGTCTTTTTCTTTGATGCTGGCGCGTTTGTCGTATATTTTTTTGCCGCGCGACAGGGCGATAACCAGTTTGGCGTAACCGTTTTCGGCAATGTATAATTTCACCGCCACAATGGTTAAACCCTTTTCGCTGGTGCGGCGTTGCAATTTGGAGAGTTCCCGGCGGTGAAGCAATAATTTCCGGTCGCGGCGCGGGTCGTGGTTATTCAGGTTGCCCCACCAGTATTCGGCGATATGCATATTTTTAATGAATAGTTCATTGCCCGAAAAATAACCGTAAGCATCCGCCAGCGACGCCTTGCCGGCGCGGATGGACTTGATTTCCGTTCCCACCAGGCAAATGCCCGCTGTGAAGGTTTCCAAAAATTCGTATTCAAAAGCCGCGCGCTTATTTTTTATTTCTATATTTGTTTTTGTCCGTGCCATAAATGTTGCAAATTTAATGTAAATTTGCTTTCCGATAAAATAATTATGCAAATGAAATTATTGATTACAGCGGCCACCGAGAATGAATTGCTTGCGGCGCAACAGGCAGCGGGCGCTTCGGCGCAGGCCGTAACCTTTGCCGTAACCGGCATTGGGATTGCCTCCACAGCCTACCACACCACCAAATTATTGCTTACCGGAGCGTATGACTGGGCGCTCAACGTCGGCATTGCCGGGAGTTTTACCGGGCGCTTTCCGGCGGGCAGCGTGGTTTGCCCGGTGAAAGAATATTTCGGCGACAGCGGCGTGCAAACGCCTGCCGGTTTCAGCAGTTTGTTCGACGAACAGCTATTGCATGAAAACACGTTCCCCTTTGTGGACGGCGCTTTGAACGCGGATATGCCGCCGGTAGCCGCCGGACTATTCAAAGGATATCCGCCGGTAACCGGCATCACGCTGCAAATGGCCAGCGGCGCCCAGCAACGGATTGACGAATTGCAGCAGCGTTTTCATCCCGACATAGAAACGATGGAAAGCGCCGCGTTTTTTTATGTATGCCTTTCGCAAAAAGTCCCGTTTGCCGCCCTGCGCGCCATTTCCAACAAAGTGGAAGTTCGCAACAAAGCAGCCTGGAATATTCCTTTGGCAATACAAAATCTGGAAATTGCCATACGGGGGATAGTAGGCAGTTTGTAGTAGCAGTGGGCAGTTAAGAGTTAAAAGTTAAGAACTAAAAGTTAAAAGTTAGCTGGCGCCAGCAATTTTAACTTTTAGTTCTTAACTTTTAGTTTAACCGGTTTCAACTCTTCCGCTATTTGGGTTTTGGGGAAAATGGGCAAGGCTTCCTGTAAAAAACGCTCCTTTTTTCCATAACGCGACGAAAAATGGCCAATCAACAGGCGCTTTACATTGGCTTGTTTGGCAACGGTGGCCGCATCGGCAGCCGTAGAATGCATCGTGCGTTGCGCTAAATCAATTTTATCAGACAGGTAGGTCGCCTCGTGGTAGAGCAAATCCACATCGCGCACCTGTTCCACGACCGTTTCCGAAAACATGGTGTCGCTGCAATAGGCATAGGAACGGGGAATATAGGGCAAATAGGTAGCTGTTTCGCAAGTCAGGACTTGCCCGTCGGGCAGCGTGATATCGTTGCCGTTTTTCAGTTGCAAGATGTCGCTTACCGGCAAGTGGTGGGCAGTAATCAAATGCTTATGCACATTGCGCTCCGGCAGTTGTTCACGAAACAAAAAACCGGTTGTCGGCACTCGGTGTTTAAGCGGAATGCTATGTACCGTCATCTCCGGATTGGCATAAATCAACGCGGGCGCGTCGGTGTCCACCGGATGTACTACCGCCTGAAACGACATATCCATGCCGAAATGGCGCAGGTGGTCATGCAATACTTCTTCCAATTGGGCGGGGCCATAAATGGGCAATTCCTTTTTGCGTCCAAGCATGCTCATGGTGGAAAGCAAACCGAACAAGCCGAAGAGGTGGTCGCCGTGCAAGTGGGAAATGAACACCGCATCGAGGCGGCTGGTCGAAAGGCCGGCGCGCAGCATTTGTATTTGCGCGCCTTCGCCGCAGTCAATTAAAAACAACCGCTCATGCACGTTGAGTACATGAGCGGTTGGATAATGTTCTTTCGTTGGTAATGCAGAACTGGTGCCGAGTATGGTTAGTTCAAAAGTCATAGCCCATGGCCACCTTACTCCTTGCGGTTTCCGGAATCCATTTCGTCTTTCAGGGCAGCCAATTCGCTGATGTCGCCCAACGTTGTTTTTTCCAAGTTAGCTTTTAATTTTTTTACCGCCTTTTGCGTGTTTTCAGCTTCCTGCGATTTTTCTTTTTCTCCGGCGTCTTTCCTCGTTTCTTCAAAAGTGCGGGTATGCGACAAAGTGATGCGTTTGGAATTTTTGTTAAATTCCAATACTTTGAACGGTAATTTTTCATCTACTTTG
>JAITSM010000240.1 GCA_031287815.1 Prevotellaceae bacterium | reverse complement strand
TGCTGTAATACCCCTTTTTGACTGAGTATGTCAATGCGGCCTAATTAACAAAAAATGTTAATAAAAATGAATTTTATGAAGTATGAGTTATGAGTTATGAATTATGAATTAAGAGTTGGCTGGCGCCAGCCAACTCTTAACTCTTAGTTCTTTACTCTTAACTCTTAACTAATCAACTAAATTTAATTATCTATGGAATTAAAAAAAATCAAAAGGACGGGAAGCGCGCTCGGTAAGAGCTTGGGCTTCCTTGCGGGCGTGTGCCTGCTGGCGATGTGGTGCATTACTCCTGTGTATGCGCAACAGCAAAGTAAAACGATCACCGGTACGGTGGTGGACAGGAATGGGGAGGCAATCACAGGGGCTACGGTGCTGGAGAAAGGAACCGGCAATGTGGCGGTAACGGCAGCGGATGGCGCTTTTTTCCTTACCGTACAGCCCAACGCGACTTTGTCTGTTTCTTTTTTGGGATACCAGGCGCAGTCGTATGTGATAGGCGATGCCGCGGCCGTACGGATTGTTTTGCAAGAAGACAACAAAGTGCTGGATGAAGTGGTCGTAGTAGGCTATGGCACGCAAAGGCGGGAAAACCTCACCGGCGCCGTGGCGACGGTGGATGTGGAGAAAGCATTAAACGGGAAACCGGTGGCCGATGTAACCAAGTCCTTGCAGGGTATTACCCCAGGGTTAACCATTACCTACAAAAGCGGCAACCTGGGTTCCGGGGCGGCGCTCAATTTGCGCGGCACAGGCACGATTATCGATGGAAAGGCTATCGACGGAACGCCCCTGGTATTGGTGGACGGCGTGTCCAGCGACTTGACGCTGATCAATCCGAATGATATTGCCAGTATATCCGTATTGAAGGATGCCGCTTCGGCGTCTATTTACGGTACGCGGGCGGCTTTCGGGGTGGTGCTGATTACGACCAAAAAGGGAGAAAAACAGGACAAAATCAGGTTTTCCTATAGTACCAACATTGCTTTCAGTAGGCCTTCCAACCTGGTGGAATTTGTAGACCCGGAGCAGGAATTGCCGGTGTTGATGCAGGCGGCCAACCGGAATACGCCGGGGGCAAGGTCGGAATCGTTCGGCATGTACCACGACGTGCTGTTGCCGAAAATAAAAGAATGGAAGCAAAAGTATGCCGGTAACCGCAACGGCACCGAGATGGTTTACGGCGAAGACTGGGAGATTATCGGCGGCCGGGCGTATACTTACAGGGTATGGGACCCTCACAAGGAAATGTTGCTGGACTGGGCGCCTGTGCAAAACCATAATCTGTCGGTGCAGGGAAACCTCGGGGAGAAATCGTCGTTCCTGATTTCGCTGGGTTACATGGAGCAGAGCGGGTTTATGCGGATAAATACCGACAAGATGCAACGCTATAATGCCAATGTCAATTTTAATACCCAGCTGTCGAAATGGCTGAAAGCCGACGTGAATGTACAGTTTGCACGGAAAAAACACGAGGAGCCCTATAATTATTATGACGGCGGCGGGTTGAATGTGAGCGGGTATAACGGTTATTTCGGATATTATCTTCGCTGGGGGGAATACTTTCCTTACGGTACTTATGAAGGTAAATATTTCCGCCATGCGCCCGGTTTTATGGATGCTGCAGACATGAATACCCTGCAAACGGATTTGCTGCGGTTGAATACCAGTTTGACGGCTGATATTACCAAGGATTTAAAATTTATTGTGGAATACAGTTTCTCCACAGAAAACGTAAACCGGGTTATCAATGGGCATCCCGTGCAGTTATTGGACTTTTGGAGCCCCGGATGGGATCCGAACGATATTATGGGTACCGCGTACAAATATGTAATAGCCGCAGGGAATGCGCACGACAAAGTGGCGTTGGGCAACAGTCAAAACAACAATCATGTGTTGAATGCCTACCTGACTTTTATCAAAGAATTAGGGGAAGGGCATAACCTGAAAGTTACCGCCGGTTCGAATATTGAAGCCAATGAGTACCGCCGGATGTATGCGGAACGCAGGAATGTGATGGACGAATCGTTGATAGATATCGCCCTGACCAGCGGCGACCAGTATGTTACCTCTACATGGAATGCCCTGAAGCCAGCCCATACCGAATATGCTATTGCGGGATTTTTCGGGCGTGTTAACTATGATTATAAACGGAAATACCTGCTGGAAGTAAATGCGCGTTACGACGGCTCTTCCAAATTCCCGACAGGAAGCCTTTGGGGATTCTTCCCGTCCGCTTCGGTCGGCTACCGGATTACGGAAGAAGCCTTCCTGCAATCCATAAAAGGAATAGCTAATGATATTAAAATACGGGCGTCCGCCGGTTCTATAGGCAACCAGAATGTGTCAAGCAATGCTTTCCGCCCCATGATGACCTCCGGAACTGCCGACTGGATTGTCGGGGCTACTTATCCGCTGTCCGTTACCGCCCCGGGTATTGTGGATGCCAATTTAACATGGGAAACCGTCACTACTTACGACATTGGGCTGGATGCGCAATTCCTGAACAGTATGTTCGGGGTTTCTTTCGACTGGTATCAACGCAGCACCAAAGATATATTGACTACCGGCAAAGAATTGCCGAAAGCGGTAGGGGCTTCGGCGCCGCTCACCAATACCGGCGAATTGCGGACGCGCGGCTATGAAATTTCGTTGAATTTCAATTATGCTTTTAATAACGATGCCGCTATTTACGCCGTAGCCACTTTGTCGGATTACCAGACGGAAATCACGCAATATAACAACCCGACAAAATTATTCGGTTCATTTTATGAAGGAGCTGTCGTCGGGGATATTTGGGGATTCGAAACAGACCGCCTTTTTCAAGCGGATGATTTTAACTCGGACGGAAGTTTAAAAAACGGTATTCCCAACCAGGATAAACTTAAAACTGGTAATTTCAAATATGGGCCGGGCGACGTAAAATATAAAAATCTGGACGGCGATAATGAAATTTCGGCAGGCGACCGTACGGTCGATAATCCGGGCGACTTGACGGTCATCGGAAATTCTACCCCAAGGTACGAATACAGTTTCCGGATTGGCGCTAATCTCTATAATTTCGATATAGACCTCTTCTTTCAGGGCGTAGGGAAGCGTGATTACTGGGCTAATTCCGACCTGGTGCTGCCGTTATTTAACCGGGCAGATGCACTCTATGGGGAACAATTGGATTACTGGACGCCGGACAATACCGGCGCTTATTTCCCCAATCCGTATTATCCCCATGCAAGTAATGCCCTCGGAGCTTATGCCCCAGGTTCAAATAACTTTGTAGCGCAATCCCGGTACTTGTTAAATATGGCTTATCTGCGTTTGAAGAACCTGACCGTAGGTTATACGTTGCCGGCAAATTTGACGCAAAAAATAGGCATTGATAAAGTACGGGTATATTTCAGCGGGCAGAACCTCTTTGAATTTAAAGACAGCCGGCTGCCGGTAGACCCTGAAATCAATGAAACGGAAGCCCAATGGGGGCGTACCTATCCTTATCCGCGTACATTGTCGTTTGGATTACAAGTTAATTTCTAAATTTAAAATAACTAATTATGAAAAGTATAAAAACATATATAATTATATTGCTTGGTATCGCATTCTCTGTTGTACTTCCATCATGTAACGGTTTTCTGGAAAGAGAGCCGCTGGATGGATTTACCGACCAGAATTACTGGTCAAGCGAAGCGAATGTAAAAGCGTATGCCTGGAGATTCTATAATTTATTCATGGGGTACGGTAAAGGTACCGGCACTACTGCGGAATATTATTTTCAATCGGCGGGAGCCAGTACAGCTATCCTTATATCCGATGATTTGACAAGTAATGGCTTCTTACAATACCAGCCAAATGCCAGCGCTTCAAATACGAACTGGAACGACCTGTATGAATATATCAGGAGAGCCAACATTCTCCTGGAAAGGCTGCCTAATGTGCCGATGGACAATGTCGCAAAGAATCATTGGGAAGGCGTTGCCCGTTTCTTCAGGGCATATTATTATTTCCGGCTGGTACAGCGGTTCGGGGACGTTCCGTATTACGACAAAGATGTTACTGATATCAATAATGTCCAGGTGGTATTCTTGCCGCGTACGAACCGCAATGAAGTCATGGACAAAGTCCGGGCCGATATCAATTTAGCGGTAACGTTGCTGAGGGAATCCGATGGGGCGAATACGGTGAATAAGTTTGTCGCGCTGGCGCTCAAAGCCAGAATCGGATTGTATGAAGGCACCTATCGAAAATACCATCAGGCAGGCAACGGCGCGGAATTTTTACAGGATGCAAAAAATGCTGCAAATGAAATAATATTATCCGGTAAATATCAGATTGGCTCCAGTTATAAAGCGGTATATAATTCCGAAAGTTTGAGTGGAAATAAAGAAATAATTTTGTATAAAGAATATTTATCGGGCGTAGCCGGCCATTCCATACAAGCTTATACGAATACATCTACGGTAGGTAATGGCATGACCAAGTCGGCTATCGATAGTTATGTTTGCACGGACGGCTTGCCCATTTCACAGTCTACCGCTTATCAGGGGGACGCAAACATTACAAACGTACTGGCCAACCGGGATGGACGCCTGACAGCCACTATAGACAATGAAGGCATAAGCTTTAAACATCAGCCCATGGATTTGTCAAGAGCCAGGACTTCTTCTACCGGCTATGTAGTCAATTTATACTACAATGCCGCTTCTCCAAGTATTACTACTACAGGGCAGAATTTTATTGACGCGCCGATATTCGGTTATGCGGAAGTATTGTTAAACTATGCGGAAGCATGCGCAGAATTAGGCGCCATCACGCAGGCCGACCTGGATAAATCCATCAATTTATTAAGAAGTCGCGCCGGCATTACAGTATTAACTTATGTCAGTGACGATAATGTTCAAGCAGGCGGCGCTACAATAAATGATCCCAAACGAACCAGCGCACTGGAAAACATATCGGGGCCGGTTTCATCTATTATTTGGGAAATCCGCAGGGAAAGAAGGGCAGAACTGATGGCCTGGACGGAAATGCGCTATTATGACCTGATGCGTTGGGAAAAAGGCGATTATTTAGACTACACGAATAATCCTGATGTAGCTTTGGGAGCTAAAGGCACAGGGATGACAGATGTGACCACTAATGCTGATGGGTATGTGTATGTATACCCGGGTAGCAACAGAGCGTTTAATCCCAATAAGCATTACCTTAATTCTATTCCAACAGGACAAAGAGATTTATATAAAGCCGAAGGTATAGATCTTTCACAAAATGCGGGATGGGGCAATTAAAACAAGTATTTATAATAAAAAGAAGCTGCTTGAAAGGGCAGCTTCTTTTTATTTAAGTATTGGGAATTACGCCCCGGCTGAATAAACCGGCCGGTTGACTAATTCATCAAACAATACCGCAATCTTAGCGGTAACGACTTCTGCAAAGCGTTTGCCTTTGGCGGCGGAGGCTTGGGAGGGGTCGCCGACGCCGGTATCTGCCGTCGTTTTAGCCCAATCACGGGGCACCCATGCTACTTTTTTGTTCAGCGATTCGATGTGGAACGGCCGGCTTTCCCCGCTGCCGGCGGTCTCCAAGGCTACCAGCTCCGGATAGTAATGCATCATGACGGAGGTTTCCATCTCGCCGGCATGGTCGTCTTTGTTTTCAAAGTAGCCTTGCTGCGGCTCTACGGCAAACCAGTCGCAAAGGGCAATGAGCATCTGGGGATAATCAATCGTCAGGTCGCGAATCATCGGTTTGAAGCTGTTGCCGCCATGCCCGTTCATTATGACAAGTGTTGTGACGCCCTGCCCCTGCAATGCCGCCACTATATCGTTCAATACGGCTTTTTGGGTTTCATAGCGGGCATGCAGGCAAAACGGCTGTTCGCGCTGTCCGGGATTCTGCGCCCCCAGCGGAATAGGCGGCAACACCATGCCCCGCACGCCGTACTGCTCCCACGCCTTGCCCACAGCATCCACCGCAACGGCATGCGCCAGCAAGGTATCCGTCAGGTAAGGCAGGTGGTAATTATGCGGCTCGGTAGCGCCCCAGGGCAATACGGCAAAAGCGTACGGCCGGTTCTTTACCTGACCATATGTGGCCACCATCAGGTCTAATGGAGAATGGAGAGTGGAGAATGGAGAATGATTTTTCATAGCATTTGTTTTTTTTAATGGAGAATGGAGAATGTCCTGACGCCTCAGTAGACACTCTCCATTCTCCATTCTCAATTCTCCATTTTCAAATAGTGGCTACTCGTTTTTTGTATTCGGCGAGGCAGGCGTCCAGGCGTTCGTGGGCGGTGGTATCGCCCGGCACGTTGTGGGAGGGGTGAATGTAGAGCTTCACGCCCCTGTCCGCCAAAATTTCCGCTACGGTGGTAATGGTCATCCACACTAAGGTAACAAACGCAAGGGTGGATACCGGCCCTACCTTGTCCTGATGATTTTTCAACGGCACGGAGGCGTCTACCACCGGCACGCATGAATCAACGACAATGTCTGCCAGCTCGAACAGGGTCTTTCCGCTCGGGTGGCGGGTGGTCTTGCCTTTGGCTTCGGCGGCAGAGCCGTAAACAATTACTTTCATGCCCAGTTCCTTTGCTTTCAGCGCTACATCAATATTTACATTGTTGATGCCGGTGTGCGAAAAAATCCAGATGCAATCCCGGTCGCTGAAGTTATAGGATTTCATGATCGCGTTACCGTATCCTTCGGCGCGTTCCAGGAAGAGGAACTGGTGAATGCCCATTTGTCCGGTGATGCCGGTAAAAAAGGTCATCGGCAGTTCTACTATCGGATGAAAGCCCACGAAGCCGCCTATGCGGGGATACATTTCCTCTACGGGAATAGTGGCATGGCCACAGCCAAAGGTGTGTACCCAATGGTTCGACCCGATGCTGTCGGCCATAGCCAACGCTGCTTTCCGGATATTTTCCAACTGGGTGTTTTCAATTTTTTGCATAATGCCGCGTGCATTTGCTAACCATTCTAATGCTAACATAATTTTTGTGTTTTAATTGGTTTTAATATTTAATTATTTAAAGTTTGAAGTTTAAGGTTGCTGGCGCCGGCTAATTCATCATTCATCATTTCTTTTTTGCTACTGGCAGTAGAATCATCATCATGAAGGCCGCTAAAATCAGGGCGGCGGGGAAATATTCAAACAGGTTTTTATCGAACAGGAGCCCCACGATTTTGTTGAAAACAAATTGTCCCCAAAGGGCTATGAAAATGGCTATCGAAAATACGGTGCCCGACATTTGTTTGAATATTCTCCCCAGGTAGTTAAAAATTACGGGGTAGGTGGCGCCTACGCCCAACCCGATGAGCGACATGGCGAGGTATACGATAATAATATCCGCAGTAAAATAAAGCAGGGATACGCCGGCAATCGCTATGGTCAGATAGGCGTAAAGGGTCATGCTGTCGCCGGCTTTTTTCATCAAATAGCCTAGAAAGAAGCGGCCGAAGAGCATCCCGACGGTAAACCAGGTAAGCGACAAGGTGGCCGCTTCTTTGGCCAGTCCGTGTTCATTTTCCAGGAACTTTGCCGTGAAATTCCCGCTGACGCCTTCAAATCCGCTTTGGAAAAACAGAATCAGGGCAAAGAGCCATAGGGAGGGGTATTTTAATAAGTTTAAATAGGCCTTGAGGGAAACGCGTCCCTGGGGCTTGGGGGCGGGAAAGCGGACAAGGGTAAAAAAGAGGATGAAGAGCGCCATTACTGCCGAAATGCTGTTCAACGGAAAGGTGTAATCGGTCGGCGAAAAATAGTTCAACAGCGTCCACAGCAACGCGCCGATGCAGTAAAAAGCTCCGAGGATACTTAGCTTCATGCCGCGTTGGGCGTCGTCGTAGAGGCTTGAGACGAGGGCGTTGGTTGCGCCGTTCAGTATCCCGCCGCCTGTTCCCAGGGCAATCATTGAGAGGTGCAGCATGTCCATCCGCCGGAAGTGCGCCAGTCCCTGTATGCCTGACAGGGCAAGCAGCGCGCCGGCAACCAGCATCCATTTGTAACCGGAGCGGTCGACCACCGGGCCGAAAATTACCGTCCCGAGAATGATGCCTATCGACAGGGTCGCCGGCAGCGCATTCGCGCCTTCGCCCAGTTGCGACAGGATAGGGCCGATAGCAAACATCGTTACGCCAAAAAACGCCAGCCCGGCACAGGCCGCGATGAATGGATAGTGGAGTGTGGGTTTCATTGTTTTAATGTGACTAATTGTTTAATGTGCTAATGTGACTAATTTGGTTTAAGGTTGCCGGCGCCGTGCTTCAGGCTTTAGTCGTCTCGCTTCAGGCTTTAGTCATCTCGCTTCAGGCTTTAATCATCTCGCTTCAGGCTTTAATCATCTCGCTTCAGGCTTTAATCATCTCGCTTCAGGCTTTAATCATCTCGCTTCAGGCTTTAATCGTCTCGCTTCAGGCTTTAGTCGTCTCGCTTCAGGCTTTAGT
>JAITSM010000131.1 GCA_031287815.1 Prevotellaceae bacterium | reverse complement strand
CTATCCGCCGAATGTAACGGCAAACAATGGAATTTATACTTTGCACGGCACGCCGCCGTTTACATTGACCGCTTCTGATGGAACAACCCAAACGGTAGCCGGAACAACGCTTACTGCTTCGGCATTGACCATTACGCCTATTACTATCAGAGATAAAACGGAATGTCCGGGCGTTTTCTGCCCTTATCAGGGAAGCGATTTATACATTGACGCTACACATTTTTGTCAACAACGTACCAGCGGCGCAAAGAATTGGGAAGCGTGGATAAAAGACATACGCGATAATAAATTGTATAGAATTGTCAAGATGCCCGACAATAAATGGTGGTTGGCGCAGAACGTGAAGTATGCGGGAAAAGGATATGATCCCGTAGGATGTACGGAGGATGAATGTGGTAGAGCCTATCCGGCTAATGATGTTCACGGCGGCTCGACGCTGGGGAATGTACAAGGAATATGTCCGGCCGGCTGGTTATTGCCGGTCAACAATGATTGGACGACATTAATCAATAGTATAGGAGGTGAAACGGCTGCGGTGCTCGCATTTCGGATAGCAAACAGTCCATGTGGGACGGCGACGAACCCTTACGGTTTCGCTAATATACACGGCGTATGCTTTAATAACGTTATAGGTGATGTAAATGATGCAGTAAGCCAATGGTATTCATGGAATGGAACAAAAAAGATAACAATAGTAACAGAGGGTATTTATAACTGCTCAACATGTTCAGGCACCATATTATATCAGTCAGAAACGTTACAGGATGCCCGTTATGCGAGAGTCCGCTGTTTCCGCCAGCTGTAACTTTTGTAAATGATATTTGTTATAGAGAAAAGGCGAACTCCCTACGGCCTACTGCAACTGCCTACTGACTCCGGCGCCAGCCCACTTTTAACTTTTAGTTTTTAACTTTTAGTTTTTCTTCTATGACTTTAATGCGGGCTTCGCCGTCGGACAGTTTTTTGCGCTCCATAGCGACTACCTGCTCGGGCGCATGCTGTACGAACTTTTCGTTTTGCAGCTTTTGTCGTACCGACGCCACAAATTTTTGCTGATACGCCAAATCTTCCCGGAGTTTCTTTGTTTCCTCTTCCTCATTTACCCATCCGTCCAGCGGCACAAAAAATTCGGTGGCGTTTACCAGAAACGAATGCCCTTTCTGCCCTTCGGGCTGTCCGCCGCAGTGGATGGCGCCGAGATGGGCGATTTTTTGCAACACCGGGAATAAGTTCCCGGCAAACGCGCCTTTCACATACAGCTCCAGCGGCTCTTTCGGCGGGATGTTTTTACTTTGGCGAAGGGTGCGGATGGCCGTAACGGCATTTTTCAACTGTTCAAAGTCCCGCAGGTTGGCTTCGTCAAATTCATCGGCGTAAGGCTGTAACTGCACCATCAGGCTTTCGCCGGGCGCGCGCTCCGCCAGCCGCTGCCAGATTTCTTCGGTAATAAACGGCATGAAGGGATGCAATACGCGCAACAGGCAGTCGAAAAACCGGCGGGTATTGTCGAGTGTCGTTTTGTCGATGGAAGCCCCCCGCCCCCCGAAGGGGGAGTTGTTGGGCGCTGCTGCGTCCATTTCTGCCATGTCCGCATCTATTCCCCCTTTGGGGGTTAGGGGGCTTATTCCCCCTTCGGGGGTCAGGGGGCTTGTTCGGGGGCTTGCTTCGGGGCTTGGCTTCACCATTTCCAGGTACCAGGCGCAGAAATCGTCCCAAAACAGTTTGTAGATTTTCATCAATGCTTCCGAGAGGCGGTATTTCCCAAAGTCGTCGTTAATTTCTATCAACGTTTTCCGAAATGCATGGCGGAACCATTCCACCGCCTGCGCGGAAGCCGCCGGCTGTGCAGCCGTTTCGTCGGGCTGCCATCCTTGTACCAGGCGGAAGGCGTTCCAGATTTTATTACAGAAATTACGCCCCTGTTCGCACAATCCCTCGTCGAAAGGCAGGTCATTGCCGGCGGGGGAGGTGAGGAGCATGCCCATGCGCACGCCGTCGGCGCCGTACTTGTTCATCAGTTCCACCGGGTCGGGCGAATTGCCGAGCATCTTTGACATCTTGCGCCCGAGATGGTCGCGCACGATGCCGGTCAGGTAAACATTCTTGAAGGGGTAGCCGCCCGCCCATTCGTAGCCGGCGATAATCATCCGCGCTACCCAGAAGAATAAAATCTCCGGTGCCGTTACCAAATCCGACGTGGGGTAATAGTACTGCAAGTCGGCGTTGGGATCGACTTCCTCGCCGCTGCCCGGCACTTCGGGGTCGAACACGGAAACAGGCCAGAGCCATGACGAAAACCAGGTGTCCAAGCAATCGTTGTCCTGCCGCAGGTCGGCGGCGGCGAGGGATTTGTTTTTCGTTTGTTCCCTTGCCAGCTGGAAGGCCGCTTCTTCGTTTTCGGCGACCACAAAGCTGCCGTCGGGCAGGTACCACGCCGGGATACGGTGCCCCCACCACAGCTGCCGCGAGATGCACCAGTCCTTGATATGCTCCATCCAGTGGCGGTAGGTGTTTTTAAATTTCGGGGGATAGAGCTGTACGTCGTCGTTTTCTACGGCCGCCAGTGCCGGCTCGGCCAGCTCCGCCATCTTTACAAACCACTGCATGGAGAGTTTTGGTTCGATAGGCGCGTCGGTGCGTTCGGAATAGCCTACTTTATGGGTGTAGTCTTCTACTTTTTCCAGGAGTCCTGCCGCCGCCAGGTCTTTTTCTATTTGCCGGCGGGCGGCGAAGCGGTCTTGCCCTACATATAGCTGCGCTTTTTCGTTCAACGTACCGTTGTCATTAAAAATATCTATGGCTTCCAGGTGGTGTTTTTCGCCGAGCAGGTAGTCGTTAATATCGTGCGCCGGCGTTACTTTCAGGCAGCCGGAGCCGAATTCCCTGTCTACATACTCGTCTTCGATGACCGGGATTTCGCGGCCTATCAACGGTACGATAATGGTTTTTCCTTTCAGGTGGGCGGTTTTCGGGTTATCGGGATGTATGGCTATCGCCGTATCGCCCATAATCGTTTCGGGGCGGGTGGTGGCAATAACGGCGTATCCCCCTCCGGCGATTTCATACCTTATATAATAAAGTTTCCCTTGCTGTTCTTTGTAAATAACCTCTTCGTCGCTCACGGCGGTGAGGGCTTGCGGGTCCCAGTTGACCATACGCACGCCTCGATAGACTTTTCCCTTGCGGTATAAATCGACAAACACGCGGATCACGCTGCGCGAATAGGCTTCGTTCATCGTGAAGTTGGTGCGTTGCCAGTCGCACGAGGCGCCGAGTTTTTTGAGTTGTTCCAGTATGATTCCGCCATGTTTGCGCGTCCATTCCCAAGCGTGCTCCAGGAACTGTTCGCGCGTCAAGTCCTTTTTTTGGACGCCTTCGGCGGCGAGTTTTGCCACCACTTTGGCTTCGGTGGCAATGGAGGCATGGTCGGTGCCCGGCACCCAGCAGGCATTTTTGCCCTGCATCCGCGCCCGGCGCACCAGGACGTCCTGGATGGTATTATTAAGCATGTGCCCCATGTGCAGCACGCCGGTAACGTTCGGCGGCGGGATGACCACCGTATAGGGTTCGCGTTCGTCGGGCTCGGAATGAAACAGTCCCTGTTCCATCCACCAGGCATACCATTTGCTTTCTACTTCGGCGGGATTGTATTTTGCAGCCAGTTCCATAGTATATTTATATAAAATCAAGGTTGCAAAGGTAGCAAATTTAATGGAGAATGTCTTTTTAATTATGATGTATGATGTATGATGTATGATGTATGATGTATGATGTATGATGTATGATGTATGATGTATGATGTATGATG
>JAITSM010000103.1 GCA_031287815.1 Prevotellaceae bacterium | reverse complement strand
ACCGGCGTGCGGTCGGCAGGGCTTATCCACGCAACGTAAGCAGCGCTGTAATTATTGAACGCCGGCGTAAACACCGTGTCCAGCCATATCCCCTGCGACGTATCGGCGGCAAAGCCCATGCGCGCACGGTTACCCGGAGCTATTACATAGTTCCAGGTCCGAACCACCTGTTGGTACAGGTCTGCGTGGCTGCTACGCAGCCAGTCATGAGATACTCTCATAAGATGTCCTCCATGTTTTAAGTTAATATATTCAGAACCCATTTGTTAGGGGCTTACCCCCTACCGTTGCGGGCGCGCCGACCTGCGAAGCGGGCGCGCCGACCTGCGAAGTGGGCGCGCCGACCTGCGAAGTGGGCGCGCCGACCTGCGAAGTGGGCGCGCCGACCTGCGAAGCGGGCGCGCCGACCTGCGAAGCGGGCGCGCCGACCTGCGAAGCGGGCGCGCCGACCTACGAGGTGGGCGCGCCGACCTGCGAGGTGGGCGCGCCGCCTTTTGCCTTACGGCGGCATAAACTGTTCAAATTTTAATCACATTTTATTATTCATCCTGTTTTTTCATGTTTTAAGGTTTAACTTTTAGTTTTTTAACTTTTAACTTAGCAGGGTGTTTCGATGATACCCTTAAGGTTGCATTGACACCCCACCCCTCCCGCCTTCTTTTTTCTTTTTTCATAACTATTATTATAACGTAAAAATTATGAAGCTCCAGTTGCTACTGAACGCATCGCAGTTGCAAGTATGCGCCACTAGTGAAGTTTATGGGCGAAGGGGGATTGATTGAACCGACGTACAGCACGGTTTGACCCCAGTCTTGCCATCGCCCAGTGGTTAGCGGCACCATGTACCAGCGACCCACGCCAGTGTCTTCCCATGTTCCGTGTTGGTAGAGGCCTTCGGTCTGCCATGAAGTTTGGTCCAGTAGCCACCACCCACGATCGTGGTAGAGTGTTAACCCATCGTCGTAGGTCGGGACACGCCACGGGGGCGGGCACAACTCATCGCCGCAAGCAGCGGCACAAGTCCAATTGTAATAATAACCAGACGATGTTTCCCGAATTTTAATGCACCAGCTCGGGAGCTTGGTTCCGGTCAGCGAATCTATCACGAAGCAGTGCGCGAGATTACTTACTTTTCCACTCCATATTTGAGAGTAATTAGCCCACAACCCACTACTATATGGAGGCAGTGAGGCAACAGCACCTATCATCCCTTCTGCGGTCGCATTGGTGCAGCCATTGCTGTTGATAGTGGTAACCGTATAATTATTTTTACCGATAGCAGCGGGCGTGCCGCTAATGGTATAAGTATTGTTCGCCCAAGCGCCGGTAACGCCGGTGGGCAGTCCGGTAATGGACGCACCATTGGCATTGGCGGTACTATACTTTATTTGAGTGATTGCCGAGCCGACAATAACGGCTTGGCAGATATTGGTGGCAGTAGGGGTAATGGTGGGCAGGGCATGCACGGTAATGGTGCCGGTTTCTGGCGTAGCGGTGCAGCCGGCGGCATTGGTTACGGCAACGCTGTAATCAGCGCCGCCTACGGGTATGACCGGCGTATAACTGCCTTCGTACGTTGTTTGCGGTTCGTCGCCGGCTACTGTCCACGTATAAGTCATGGAAGAAGTAACGCCGCCGCTCGCCGTAGCCGTAAGCGTTACCGCGCCTTCGCCGCAACGCGCAGCAGGGTTGGAAGTACTAATGGTTAGCATGGGAAGGTCATGGGAGGGATTGTCGGTCGCATCAGCCAGCGAAGTAATACAGGTACCCGGATCAATGGTAGTAACGCCGGCGGGCAAGGCAGTTCCATTCACGGTAAACGGCGGCGTGCCGTATAACTTGTAACTGCCATCGGATTGCAACTCCGCTTTGGGCGGGTGGTTTAGGGGATAGGCGCACCAGTTGAATTGCTGTACGCCGGCATCGGGGCTCAAGGTCGCCGTAACGTTTGCGCTGCCGCTGCTGCCGGAAGTGTTTAACCAGAAGCCGCGCTGTCCGGTAACGGTCGCCACGCTGCCTGTACCGGCGTTCCTGGCTACCGCCGTAACAAGGGCGCGCTTCCAGCTATTGCCCGCCGTAGAGGCGTTTTGTACTTTAATATAGTCCACAATCACCCAGATTTGGTTGTTGTGCGGCTGCGCCGTCCATGTGACGGTGAAGGAAACCTGTTTGGCGGTATAGTCCGTTGCCATATTGGAAACGGTTACTTGTGCAGACAAGCCCCCTAAACCCCAAAGGGAGCATAATAAAGCGAGTAAAAAATACTTTTTCATAAATTTATTGTTTCAAGTTTATTGTTTCAAGTTCAAAGTTTCCGGCGTTACGCTTTCGCATTTCGGCAACTTTTATTCGTTAGTCTTGTTTTGGAAATTTCTCTTTTTAGAGAGACATATTGGGGATAAAATGCGAAACGTGGACTTTGACTTATTATTCTTGAGGTTCTCGAATACCTGTTCAATTATAAGCAAAAATTCACGTTTCTCTCTCGTGGAGTTTTGCTTTTATTCAATCGAACAAATTGAAATTTTCGAGATTTCAAGAATAGAATAAAAGCACCCAAAATGTAAAAGAGCATAAATCGGGTGCAAAGGTAGAAAGATTTTTGGAAATAGCAAATAAGTTAAAAGTTAAAAACTAAAAGTTAAGAGTTGGGGGGCGCGGGCATTCATAATTCATAATTCATCTTTTTTCTTACCTTTGTGCGGTAATCGTTAATTGGAGGAAAAATGAATATAAAGAAAATAGAAATTACCGTTTATGAAGCTGCCGGCATCAGGGAATTGACCGGCGAAGACGCCGCGTTGCTCGAAAAAGCGGCAGCGGCGACTGACCGCTCCTATGCCCCGTATTCGCATTTTCATGTCGGGGCGGCGGTGTTGCTGGAGAATGGCGAAATCATCTGCGGGAGCAATCAGGAGAATGCGGCCTATCCGTCGGGGCTGTGCGCCGAACGCGTGGCGCTGTTTTACGCTTCCGCGCAGTATCCGGAGGTAGCTATCCGCGCTGTCGCCGTTCATTCGTCGGTCAACGGCCAGGCCAATCCCGACCCGGTGTATCCCTGCGGCGCCTGCCGGCAGGTGCTGCTTGAGTGCGAAAGCCGGTTCGGGCAACCGATAAAAGTGATTATGGGCGGCACAAAAAAAATACAAATCGTAAACAGCGTAAGCGGCCTGTTGCCGTTGAGTTTTATACTTAAATAGGTAATTAGGGGATTAAGGGATTAGGGGATTAGGTGGCTGACGCCGGAATCACTTAATCACTTAATCCCTTAATCACCTAATCTCCTAATCACTTAATCTCCTAATCACTTAATCACCTAATCGCTTAATCTCCTAATCACTTAATCACGAAAATGAATACTTCTCCCGAATATTATATGTGCGAGGCGTTGAAAGAGGCGGCGGCGGCTTTCGACAAGGACGAAGTGCCGGTAGGCTGCGTCATTGTCGGCGGGACGGGCATTATAGCGCGTGCCCACAACCTCTCTGAAACGCTGAACGACCCTACCGCCCACGCCGAGATGCAGGCCATCACGGCGGCAACGCATGCTGTTGGCGGGAAATATTTAAACGATTGTACGCTGTACGTTACGCTGGAGCCTTGCCCCATGTGCGCCGGCGCACTGTTCTGGGCGCAAATGGGGAAAATCGTCTTTGGCGCCGCCGACCCGAAACGCGGGTTTTCACTGGCCGGCGCTCCCCTGTTGCATCCGAAAACGGTAGTAGAAAGCGGCGTTTTAGCCAGCGAATGCGCGCAACTGTTGAAACGGTTTTTTCAGAAAAAACGCGTTTAGCCTTTTGACGGCAGGCTTTGGAAAAAGTCATTCCCTTTGTCGTCCACTAAAATGAAGGCGGGGAAATCGGCTACTTCAATTTTCCAGATCGCTTCCATGCCGAGTTCGGGGTATTCCAGACATTCCACTTTTTTAATATTGTTTTGCGCAAGGATGGCCGCAGGGCCGCCGATGCTTCCGAGGTAAAAGCCGCCGTGTTTTTTGCAGGCGTCGGTTACCTGTTGGCTGCGGTTGCCTTTGGCTATCATCAGCAGGCTGCCGCCGTGTTGCTGGAATAAATCCACGTAGCTGTCCATACGTCCGGCAGTGGTAGGGCCGAACGAGCCGCTGGGCAAGCCCTTCGGCGTTTTGGCGGGGCCGGCGTAATAAATGGGATGGTCTTTGATATATTGCGGCAGCCCTTCGCCCGCGTCCAGCCGCTCTTTCAGCTTGGCGTGCGCAATGTCGCGCCCGACAATGATGGTACCGTTTAGCGACAGGCGTGTGGACACCGGGTATTTTGACAATTCTTTCAATATCGCCGGCATGGGCTGGTTCAAGTCGATTTTCACTGCCTCGCCTTCGCCCGCTTCGCGCAGGGCTTCGGGGATGTACTTGCCGGGATGGTCTTCCAGCTTTTCAATCCAGATACCGTCTTTATTGATTTTGCATTTAATGTTGCGGTCGGCGGAGCAGGACACGCCCAGCCCCACCGGGCACGAGGCGCCATGACGGGGCAAGCGGATAATACGAATATCGTGTGCAAAGTATTTTCCGCCGAACTGCGCTCCCAGTCCGATTTTTTGCGCTTCCAGGAGCACCTGTTTTTCCAGCGCCGTGTCGCGGAAAGCCTGCCCGCCTTCGTTGCCTGCGGCGGGCAGGTTATCGTAATATTTCACGGACGCTAATTTTACCGTCTTCAGATTGGCTTCCGCCGACGTGCCGCCAATCACGAAGGCAATATGATAAGGCGGGCAGGCGGCCGTGCCCAGCGTTTTCATCTTTTCTACCAAAAAGGGGATTAACTTTTCCGGCGTCAGCAGGGCTTTTGTTTCCTGATAGAGGTAGGTTTTATTTGCCGAGCCGCCGCCTTTGGCGATGCAGAGGAACTTGTATTCCGCGCCTTCGACGGCGTATAAATCAATCTGCGCAGGCAGGTTGCAGCCGGTGTTTTTTTCGTCGTACATGGTCAGCGGAACGTTTTGCGAATAGCGCAAATTTTCTTCGGTGTAGGTTTTATACACTCCCAGCGACAGGGCTTCTTCATCGCCGCCGCCCGTCCATACCTGCTGCCCTTTTTTGCCGACAATGATCGCCGTGCCCGTATCCTGGCAAAAAGGCAACTGCCCTTTGGCCGACACTTCGGCATTGCGCAGGAAAGTCAGCGCAACATATTTATCGTTCTCGCTGGCTTCGGGGTCGGCGAGGATGGCGGCCACTTGCCGCTGGTGCTCGGGGCGGAGCAGAAAAGCCACATCGCGGAAGGCGGCGTTGGCCATAGCCGTCAGCCCTTCGGGCGCGACTTTCAAAATCTCTTTTCCTTCAAATTCGGCTACCGAGACGTGGTCTTTGGTCAAAAGATAATATCCGGTAGCGTCTTTCCCCAACGGGAAAGGCGGCTGGTACTTAAATGCGGGATTTGTCATACTGTTTAAATGTTTCGGGTTATTGTATCAATTGTTCATTAAATACGCTTTCATAAACTCGTTCAAGTCGCCGTCGAGCACGGCTTGCGTATCGGTGGCTTCATAGCCGGTACGGTGGTCTTTCACTAATTTGTAAGGATGCAGCGTATAGCTGCGGATTTGGGAGCCCCATTCTATTTTCTTTTTCTGCCCTTCGATTTCGGCTTCTTTCTCGCGGCGGCGGCGCAGCTCCAGTTCATAGAGGTGCGACCGCAAAATCCGCAACGCATTGTGCCGGTTGCCCAGCTGCGAGCGCGTTTCCGTATTTTCCACCATAATGCCGGTAGGGATATGCCGCACGCGTACGCCGGTTTCCACCTTGTTTACATTCTGCCCCCCCGCGCCGCTGGAGCGGAAGGTATCCCATTCCAAATCGGCGGGATTGATTTCGATTTCTATCGTGTCGTCTACTGCGGGAATGACAAAGACCGACGAAAAAGTGGTTTGCCGCTTGCCCTGCGCGTTGAATGGCGAGATGCGCACCAGCCGGTGGACGCCGTTTTCCGCTTTCAAAAAACCGTAGGCATATTCGCCGTTAAACTCCAGCGTTACCGATTTGACGCCGGCTTCATCGCCGTCGAGCACGTCGAGCACGGAAACTTTGTAGCTGTTGCGTTCGCCCCAGCGCATGTACATGCGCATCAGCATCGCCGACCAGTCGTTGCTTTCCGTACCGCCCGCGCCGGAATTGATTTTCAGGATAGCGCCCATCCTGTCGGCTTCGTCGCCGAGCATATTGCGCATTTCCAGTTCCTCTACCACTGCAAGGACTTTAATATATTGCGCGTCCACGTCCGCTTCGGCTTCGGTGTCCTGTTGGGCGATTTCCAGCCATACGGCGAGGTCTTCCACTGCGCCGGCCACTTTCCGGTAGCCGGTAATCAGCGATTTTAATGCCGCTACTTTTTTTAATTGTATTTCTGCTGCCTTTGGGTCGTCCCAAAAGCGGGGGTGTTGTGTTTTTTCCTCTTCCTGAGTTAAAAGCTGTGTCTTGACATCGATGTCAAAGGCACCCCCTCAACGCTTGCCCGCGTTCCTGAAGGCTTTTTAATTGTTCTGCCGTAATCATTTTTCGAAAATTTTCCCAAAGGTACGGAAAAAAACAGTGGGCAGGAAATGTTTTTTTTGGGGGGGGGAATTTGGAGATATAAAATATTTTTTGTTATTTTGTGCCGGAAAAATGTTGCTTTTTGCTACATTTTTTAAAAATTAATCTTTAAATTTAAAAAATTATGAAAAAAATTATTCTAATTTTAGCAGCGTTGGCCATTACGCTAAGTGTTAATGCACAAACCAAATTTGGCATTAAAGCGGGGTTGAACGTATCGCAATTTGGCGGTGGTACTGTGAATGGAGAGGAGGCTTCGGAAAATTTCGATGCCAGTGGTATGCTTATCGGATTTCATGCCGGCGGGTATGTTAACTTCAGTTTTGGTTCTGTAATCGGATTACAACCGGAAGTGGTATTTTCACTGCAAGGGGGAAAAGAATCGGCAGAGGAAGGAGGCGAAACTAGCAAGACCAGTTTGGGTTTTGTAAACGTTCCCATACTTTTGGACATTAAACCTGTTCCGAATCTCAGTATTTTGGTCGGCCCTCAAGTGGGGATTAACGTGACCAAAAGCATGTCAATCGGAGACTATTCTGTTTCTGGATCTGAACTTGCAACCTACCTGGAGGAAAGCGCCATGAAAATAAACACCATAGATATTGCTGCCGTACTGGGCGTGCAATATACGATTATTGGCCATTTAACGCTTGGCGCGCGCTACAACTTCGGCTTTACCCCTGCCATTGGGCTTATCAAAGAAGCAAAAGATGCAGGGCTCTCCATAACCGGTGGAGGAAACAGGGTTATTCAGGTGAGCGTAGGCTGGTCTTTCTAAACAATAAGTTTTAAAGGGTATTATTCCCCTCCGTTTTACCGGATATAATGCCCATTCACCACAGAAGCTATGCTTCCGGAGTGAATGGGCATTGTTTTTTACAGCGCCGTGAGCAGTTTCCGCCGCCGTAAGGCGGATAGAAGAAAACCGCAATTGCGAGGAAGAAGATTTCAGCTGAAATGAGGTGGACGGACATTCGAATGAAGAAGCTTTCAGCGGAAATGAAGTCGACTGCAATCGAGATGAAGTCGACTGCATTTTCAATTTTCAACTTTCAATTCCCTACTTCCCGGCTTCCTGCTGCTGGGAGGCGCCGTTTTTTCTCGAAAAAAATGGTTATCTTTGACTATTCTTTGGGGAAAAAGGGTAAATCGTAAGTAAAAAAAATAATTTTATAAAAAATCAATCGTATTATGCCTAATTCTTTTATAAACCGTCATAACGGGCCGCGCGAGGCTGATGTGCAGGATATGCTGAAAACCGTTGGCGCCGGCTCGCTGGACGAACTGATAAACCAGATTGTCCCTGCCGGCATCCGCCTTTCTACCCCGTTGGCGCTGGATGCGCCGGCCGGTGAATACGACTATTTGCGCCGGCTGAAAGCGCTTGCACAGAAAAATAAACCCTTCCGCTCGCTCATCGGCATGGGGTATTACGGCACGGCGACGCTGCCGGTGGTGTTGCGCAATATTTTTGAAAATCCCGCATGGTATACGTCATACACGCCCTATCAGGCTGAAATTTCGCAAGGCCGGCTGGAGGCATTGCTCAATTTCCAAACCATGATTGCCGGATTGACGGGCTTCCCCATTGCCAACTGCTCGCTGCTCGACGAAGCGACCGCCGCCGCCGAAGCCATGCGGATGATGTTCGACCTGCGTTCGCGCGAAGCGGTGAAAGCCGGCAAAAACAGCCTTTTTGTAGAGGAGAATATTTTCCCGCAAACCCTCGACGTGTTGCGCACGCGCGCCGCGCCGCTGGGCATAGAAATAGTGACGGGGCGGTACGATGCTTATACGTTTGATGCGCGCTGCTTCGGCGCTATGGTGCAATATCCCGCCGCCAACGGCGAAACGCGCGACTATGCCCCGTTTTGCCGCTCGGCGCACGAACACGGCGCGCTGGTTACGGCGGTGTGCGATATACTGTCGCTGGTCGTACTGAAAGAGCCGGCCGGCTGGGGCGCAGATGTGGCCGTAGGCGGCACGCAGCGTTTCGGCATCCCCATGGGTTTCGGCGGGCCGGCGGCGGCCTACTTTGCCACCAAAGACGAATACAAACGCAACGTGCCCGGCCGCATCATCGGCGTGTCGATAGACCGTTTGGGCAACCGGGCGCTGCGCATGGCGCTGCAAACGCGCGAACAGCATATCAAGCGCGAAAAAGCCACGTCGAACATTTGCACCGCTACGGCGCTTATGGCCACGATGGCAGGCATGTTTGCCGTATACCACGGGGCGGAAGGCTTGCGCGAAATTGCACAGCACGTGCACCGCTGCGCCGCAGGCGTTGCCGCCGCCCTGTCGGCTGCGGGCTTCCGGCTCGCGAGCAATCGGTTTTTCGACACGGTCGAAATACAGAATATCGATGCGGCGGCAATCCGCACAAAGGCGCTGGCGGCAGGCATCAACTTTTACTATCCGTCGGAAAATAGCGTGCGCATAAGCTTTGATGAATTGAGCAACGACAGCGAAGCAAAAACCGTGTTGCAAATATTCGGCCTGCCACCGGAGCTGCCCGCCGGAGCTGCCGGCGGACTGTTCCTCCCGCGCGAAACGCCGCTGCTGGAGCAACCGGTATTCAATACCTTTCATTCCGAAACGGAACTGATGCGTTATATCAAAAAACTCGAACGGCGCGACATTTCCCTCACGGATTCCATGATTCCGTTAGGCTCGTGCACCATGAAACTGAACGCGGCGGTGGAGATGCTTCCGCTGAGCTGGAACGAATGGGGCGACGTGCATCCGTTTTCGCCCGCCGGGCAGTGGGACGGCTATGCGCAGCTGATAAAGGAGCTGGAACATGATTTGGCGGCGATCACCGGCCTTGATGCGGTGTCGCTGCAACCGAACTCCGGCGCGGCGGGCGAATATGCCGGCCTGATGACGATACGCGCCTACCATATCGCCAACGGCCATCCGCACCGGAAGGTGGTAATCATCCCCACCTCCGCGCACGGCACCAATCCGGCAAGCGCAAGCATGGCGGGCATGCAAATGGTGCCGGTAAGCTGCGACGACAAGGGCAACATCAACGTGGAAGAACTGCGCGAAAAAGCGCAGCAGCACAGGGACGACCTGTCGTGCATGATGATTACGTACCCTTCGACGCACGGCGTATTCGAACGCCGCATCCGCGAAATGGTAGATATTATCCATGAAAACGGCGGGCTGGTGTATATGGACGGCGCAAATATGAACGCACAGGTAGGGCTGACGAATCCCGGCGCTATCGGGGCGGACGTATGCCACCTGAATTTACACAAAACCTTTGCCATGCCGCACGGCGGCGGCGGGCCGGGCATGGGGCCTGTCTGCGCGGCAAAGCGCCTGGCGCCCTTCCTGCCTTCCCATACAATCAACGGCGGCGGCGGGGCAGTGGCGGCAACGCCTTTCGGCAGCCCGCTCCTCCTGCCGGTAACGCATGCGTACATAAAACTGCTGGGCTACGAAGGGCTGAAACGCGCTACGGAAATAGCGATACTGAACGCCAATTACCTTTCGGTAAAACTGCAACCGCACTACGCCACGCTCTACGCCGGCGAAACCGGGCGGGTGGCGCACGAATGTATCATTGACCTGCGCCACTTCGGCAAGGAATACGGCGTGGATGCTACCGACGTGGCAAAGCGGCTAATGGATTTCGGGTTCCATGCGCCGACGCTTTCGTTCCCGGTGCCCAACACGCTGATGATTGAGCCTACCGAAAGCGAATCGAAAGAAGAATTAGACCGCTTCGTGGAAGCGATGATAAGCATCAAAGAAGAATGCGAGGCAATAAAAAACGGGCAGTCCGACCCGGCAGACAACCCCTTGAAAATGGCGCCGCACAACGCCATCGAGGTTTGCGGCGACAACTGGGCGCATCCCTACCCGCGCCGGCAGGCAGCATTCCCGCTGGGACGGATAGCCGAAAACAAATGCTGGCCATTCGTTACCCGCGTGGACAACGGCTATGGCGACCGCCACCTGGTGTGCACCAGCGACGCTATAGTTCAGTAGGCAGTTTTCAGTTTTCAGTAGGCAGTCAATAAATACATCATACAATGATACCACCGGAACCCATACAGGTAAACATACAATCGGAAACCGGCGAACTGGAAGCGGTGATTATCCACACGCCCGGCGCCGAAGTCGAAAACATGACGCCGAAGCATGCGCAGCGGGCGCTCTACAGCGATATACTGAACCTGCCGCTGGCGCAAAAAGAATACGAACAGCTGGAAGGCGTACTCTCAAAAGTGTCGAAGACCTACCAGGTGAAAGACCTTCTGATAAAAGTACTGGAAAACCACGAACGGAAAAAGGCGCTGGTCGAAAATATCTGCGCTGCCGAAAACGTGCCGGACTATGCCGGCGAGCTGATGAATTTGCCGCCCGCAAAGCTCGCCGTTTGCCTGATAGAAGGGCTGCCGGCGCGCATCGACAACCTCACGGCGTTCCTGAACGACGATTATTACGCGCTCTTCCCACTCTATAATTTTTATTTCACCCGCGACGCTGCGATGGCTATCGGCCGGCGGGCGCTTATCGGGAAAATGGCGAACAGGGTGCGCCTGCGCGAATCGCTGATCATGGAAGCTATTTTTACCGACAGCCGCCTGTTTGCCACCGACGCCGTGCTCAACCCCTGTTACGAAACAGGCAGCCCGGAGATACTGATAGAAGGAGGCGATATCCTCGTGGCGCGCGAAGACGTGCTGGTCATCGGCGCCGGCAGCCGCACCTCGTCGCAGGGGGTGGATTTCATCCTCTCCCAATGGTGCCGCAACAAGGAAGGGCGCAAACATATTTTAGTGCAGCAGCTGCCCCATACCCCCGAATCATTTATTCACCTCGACATGGTGTTTACGTTTCTCGACGTAGACAAATGCATGGTGTTCGAACCCCTGATACTCGAAGACAACCGCTATGAAACCATCCTCATCACGGTGGACAACGGGCGGGTGGCGCGAATTAAATATGTCCCCGACCTGCTCTCGGGACTGAAAAAAACGGGCGTCGAACTCGAACCCCTCATCTGCGGCGGCAGGGACGACGAATGGACTCAGGAACGCGAACAGTGGCACAGCGGCGCAAACTTTTTGGCTATCGCTCCCGGAAAAGTCATCAGCTATGCGCGGAATGTCCATACCATCGAAGAACTGAACCGGCACGGGTTCGACATAATCCCCGCCCAAAACGTGATGGACGGGAAAGTAGATTTGAAAAAAAACGGCCCCTGCGTCATCACCATCAACGGCGCAGAACTCCCGCGCGGCGGCGGCGGCGCCCGCTGCATGACCATGCCCATACGAAGGAAAATGGAGAATTGAAAATGGAAAATGGAGAATGTGCTAATGTGACTAATTGGGCTGGCGCCAGCAACCTCAAACCTTAAACTTTAAGCTAACCATTACTCCTTGCCTCGCAAACTTTCAAATATTGAATTAAACCGCCTCACGCCGGAGCAGTTCCGGCAGGCGGAGAAAATGCCGGTAACGCTGGTGCTGGACAATATACGCAGCCAGCACAACATCGGCGCGGCTTTCCGCACGGGCGACGCGTTCCGCATCGAAAAGATTATCCTCTGCGGCATCTGCGCCGTGCCGCCCGGCGCTGAAATCCACAAGGCGGCGCTGGGCGCGGAAGACGCCGTCAGCTGGGAATACGCCGCCGACACCGCCGCCGCCCTCGCCGCCCTGCGCCGTAACGGCTACACGCCGGTAGCCATCGAACAAACGGAAAACGCCATCCCCCTGCAGCAATTTACGCCGGACGGCGGGAAAAAATATGCGCTCGTCTTCGGCAACGAAGTCAGGGGCGTCCAGCAGGCGGTGGTGGACGCCTGCGATTGCGCCATCGAAATACCGCAGGCCGGCACCAAACACTCCCTCAACGTCAGCGTCAGCATCGGCATCGTGCTGTGGCGCTTTTTTAATGGAGAATGGAAAATGGAAAATGTCTCTTGAGGCGCTAGCCCATTCTCCATTCATTAAAAAACCGCCGGCATGTTTCCATACCGGCGTTTTTCATTACTTCGCCGCGCTGCCTCCCCCTCCTTCGGAGGGGGCTGGGGGGAGGTTAAAGCGGCGTTAGCCTACTGCCCACTGCCTACTGCTACTGGGTTTACGGTATCACCACCTCCACTATCGGGCTGTACGGCCCTTTCTCGCCGCGGGTGTTCTCCCAGCAGAGGGAATAGTAGAGATGCTTGCCGCGGTCGTGGCCCTCGAAGTCGAGGGTGAAGGGCGAGCGGGTGTCGAACGACGAGTGGGTGAGCGCGCTGATGTCCACCGGCGCAACCTCGAGCACCGCCCAGCGGATTTCCGCGCCGTGCTGCCCGGGGGGCTTTTCCCGCGACGTCTCTTCGTTGTTGTGCTGGTCGGAAAAGTAAATAATCACCCGGCGTTGCGTGCCCGTGTTCACCTTGCTGGCGGGACTGGTCGTAGCTACCGGCGCCGGCGTGCGTTCGCCGCTCGGGCGTTTGGGCAAGCCCATTTCCAGCAGGTCGGTGTTGGTTACTACGAGGCTGTTGCGCAACATCCCCGTATACAATTGCCGGTACAGCGGCGTAAACGCGGCTTCTGCTCTTTCCAGCCGGTCAATCACCACCTGCGTGCGGTCGGCAGGGCTTATCCAGCCGACATAGGCGGAGCTGTAGTCATTGAACGCCGGCGT
>JAITSM010000032.1 GCA_031287815.1 Prevotellaceae bacterium | reverse complement strand
TAAAAGTTAAAAGTTAAAAGTTAAAAGTTAAAAGTTAAAAGTTAAAAGTTAAAAGTTAAAAGTTAAAAGTTAAAAGTTAAAAGTTAAAAGTTAAAAGTGAGCTGGCGCCTTTTTGAGTTAAGAACTAAAAACTAAAAGTTAAAAGTGCTGGCGCCTTTTTGAGTTAAAAGTTAAAAGTTAAAAGTTAAAAGTTAAAAGTTGGCTGGCGCCAGTTAAAAACTAAAAGTTAAAAGTTAAAAGTGAGCTGGCGCCAGCAACTTTTAGTTTTTAGTTTTTAACTTTTAACTTTCCCCCTTCATCCCCTTCCCCCTTCCCCCTTCACCGTTTCACCGTTTCACCGTTTTGCCGTTGACGGTTCGCAGAAGGTTATTTCCGCTTCGTATGTTTCGCCCAGGCAGTCTACGCGGCCGGTGATGGCCAGCTGGGTGGCGGTGGTGCGGAAGAGAATGCCGGCATATTGGTGGAGAAATTCCGGGTCGGGGGTTTGGGAGAGGAAGAAGGCGGTTTCGCCTTGTATTTTTTCTTTGATGCAAATTTCGCCCAGCACAATGTTGGGGAGGGTGTATACAAACAGGGCCGGGCTGGGGAAGTACTGGCCGCCGCGGGTGATGGTGAGCTGGTGGTCGACGTCGGTATCCAGGGATGCGGCGGCGTTGCTGAAGAGCAGGGCTGTTTTCCGGCGGTCGTATTGCGGGGGCAGGTTGTGGCGCTGCAAAAGGTATTCCAGGGCCAGGTATCCCAGCTTGCAGAGGTTGTCCATTTTGTAGAATTTCATGTTGGGGGTATCCAGGTTTTTGAATGCGGCTTTCAGAAATTCCGCCATGGTTCGGGCTTCGGGGGCGGTAAACGTTTGTTCGCCGTCTATCCATATGGTATGCCTGTTTATCCGGCAGGAGTGGGAAAGATTTACGGCGCCGGAGGGTTCCAGCCGTCCGGGCGGGGCGTATTTGTCGGATACGACGATGGCGCTGTTGACGCCGCCGAAGCCCGAAGCTGTTTTCAGGAAGGTATGCAGTTCTTTGGGGGTGTTTTCGGTGATGATGTTCATGTGTTCGGGGATGCCCGGGGTTGAAAATCCTTTGGTGGCTATCAGGCGGTTTTGCTTCAGGGAGGCGATGGAGGCGATGGTTTCTATTACGCCGGAGGCGCCGAGGGTATGCCCGAGGAAGCCTTTCAGGCTGTTTGCCGGGATGTCGGAGAGGGCAGACAGCGCCAGGGCTTTTGATTCCATTTCGTCGTTGAATACGGTGGCTGTGCCGTGGAGGTTGATAAAGTCGATTTCGTTTTTCGGGACGCCTGCCTGCCGCAGGGCGTTTTCGATGGCGTAGTGCAGGCCGTCGCCCGTGCGGGAAGGTCCTGAGATGTGGTTGGCGTCATTGGCGGTGGCGCCGCCCAGCAGGTATATTTTTTTTCCGGCGGGCGTTAATTCTTCGCGGCAGGTGAGCGCCAGGGTGCCGGCGCCTTCGCCGAGCGAAAGTCCGTCCCTGTGGCGGTCGTAAGGTCTGCATGGTTCGGGGCTGATGGATTTGAATGCCTGGAAGCCGGATGCTGTAAAGGCGGTGATTTCATCCGCGCCGGTGATTATCGCTGTTTCGTACAGTCCTTCGCGCAGCAGCCGCGCGCCGAGTTCTATCGCCGCCACGCCCGATACGCAGGCGTTCGATACCGCCAGCGGTGCGTTTTTCATTTTAAAATATCCGGCTATCCGTTGCGCCGACCGCCAAAGCATGGCTTCCTGCAATGCGGCGGGGTGTTTGCGTTCCAGTTCTTCGCGGCGGAGTGTATTTAAGAATCCGATGTTTCCTTTGGTGGAAGACAGGATGAACAGTGTTTTTTCATCCGACAGGTTCAGGGCGGTTGGTTGCAATGCTTCCCGGATGGAAAGGATGGCCAGCGCTTCCACCGGCGCGTACTGTGTCAGCCCGTGCTGTTCGCACAGCTGGCGGAGCCGTTGCCGGTCGATGCTTCCGGCGGGGAAAGGCGCGGGGTAAATATCTCTGTCGTGCCGTTGCCTGATTCCGCTTTCGCCGCGCCATATGGCATTCATGGTTTCCGCTGTGGAAAACCCCAGGGCGCAGATGATGTTATCGGCCGCTATCCATACTTTATTGCCTGTCAGGGCAGGCGCAGGTATTCCCATATCAATCCTTTTTTCTTTCTTTTCATCCGGAACCGTTCGATTTCTTCGTTCTGCACGTCGTCGGCAAAGATCCACGCCTTGCCGGTCGCCCTGGCGCGTTCTTTGAGCGTCGCGGGGTCGAAGTTTTTGGAGATATAATAGGCGGGTTCGAGCAATGTGTCGTTTTCCGAAATAACTCCTTCGCGGATGGCGTGCTGTTGCAGCATAGTGCCGGGATAAATCCGCATGCCTACAAAGGGGAACATCACGGTGTATCGCAGTTTCTTTGCGTTTTCAAATGTTTCCTCCAGCGTTTTTTCGGTTTCGCCGTAGCCGCCCAGAATTAAGAAATGTGCATAAAATACATTGTGCTTTAGCGCCAGTTCCGACGTTTTTAATACTGTGTCAAACGTAAACCGCTTGCCGTAGTTGGCCAGCTGCGTATCGGAAAACGATTCTGTCCCGAATTCAATGTGTGATAATCCGGATCGCTTGTAGAGCGCCATTTCTTCGTTGGAAATATTGGACGGGGAGAAGTAGGCCGCCCAGCGGATGCGGAGGTTTTTGCGGATGATTTTTTCCGCCAGGGCTACATTGTAGTCGTTTTTGATATTGAATATCGAATCGGTGAAAAAGACATAGTCGATGCCTTTTTCCTTAGAGAGTTTTTCGAGGTTTTCCACAATCTCGTCGCTGTCGAGGCAGCGTACGCAAACGCCTTCAATCAACGGGTAGGAACAGTAAATACATTTGTAATAACATCCCCGCTTGGTTTGTATGTTCAACATTCCGCTGTGTTCCCAGTAATAGTCGATCAATCGGTCGTCGAAATCCACGCTCAGCTTCCGTGCAAATTCCCTGCGCCGGTTGAACACAACGGCGCCCTCTTTGTTTTTGTAAAGCAGGCCTTCGATGTGTTCGTAACCGGCGTTCCCGTCCAGCGCGGTGAGGAGCTCCACCAGCGCCTTTTCGCCCTCGCCCTTGATGGCAAAATCAGGTTGCAGGAGGTTAAACAAGGTAGGCGCATACACCGAGAACCCCGCGCCGCCGAGAATGAGCGGGCTGCGGCTGTGCCGGCGTATTTGCCGGGTTATGCTTTCGTATCCCTCCACGAAGCCGGTGCGGTCAAAGGAATTGGCGCCGTCGATATTCCGCAGGGACAGCCCGATGTAGCCGGGTTGCTGCGCGTCGATCAGCGCGCCCAGTTCTTCCAGCGTGCCGAAGTTCATATCAAACGTCAAGACGTCGTAATCCTCCAGCTCCTTTTTCAGGTAGGTGGACAAATAGGATAATCCTATCGGGTAAATGGGGTAGGGCGCGCGGTGCCGGTTGGCCGATATGAGGAGTATTTTTTTAGGCATTCCAAAATTTGTAGTAATTAAACCACTGTTCGGGGTATTGCCGCAGCACCGATTCCAGCGCCCGGACATATTGCTGCATGAGCGCCAGCGCCGGTTTGGTTTCCCCGCTGTCCGGCGGGGCGCCGGCGATGAAGAATTTAAACCGGTATTTCATGCCTTTTTCCCGCATGGAAAAATAAAACGCTACCGGCGCTTTGAATTTCCAGGCTAAATAAAAAGGCCCTTCGGGAAAGGCGGCGGGCTTCCCAAAAAAGTCCATTGTGCGGGACATCTTTTCCGATACCCTCCGGTCGCCCTGGAAACATACGTATTCCTTATTGTCCAACGCCTCTTTTATTTTATAAATATGCTCGAGATTCTGTTCCGACAGGGGAATGATTTTATGCCGGAAGCTATCGAGGTTTTTTTCCAGTACCTGTTTTATTTTCCGGGCTTCGGCGTCCAGCATGACGATATGGATTTTCTTTGCATACTCGCCGAAAAACGAGCCGCCGATTTCCCAGTTCCCCACATGCGCGCCAATCAGCACCACGCCGGTATTCCCGTTTAACAGCTTTAAAAAGGCGTCGTAGTTCTCAAATTCGTATTGGTAGCGAGCCTGCATTCCCAGCCGCACCGCCATTTTATCAATCAGCGACTGCCCCAGCCGGTAATAATTCAAGTACAGCATCCCGACGGTTTTCAGCATCCCGTACCGCTGTATTTTCCGGAAATAATACCAGTTCCAGCGCGTAGCCAGCGGAGCGAAAGGAATAAAATGGATGGCCACAAACAGCAAAAAGAAATAGGCGAACTTAATACCTAAATGCGTAATCAAAAATATAAAAAAGCGGTACCCGAAAGCGCCGCCCCTCGATTTTCCTTGCCACAAGCGCATATTGCAGGGTTTTATACTTCCGTTGTTTTCAATTTATCGTACAAGTAATCATAAAAACTTTGGAAGGTGGTGATATTCGCAAAATCTTTATTGGTAAACTTAAATCTGAAATGCTTTTCTATAAGCACCACCAGATCCAGCCGGTCGAGGCTGTCCAGGTGGAGCGTTTGCATAAGCGCTTTTGCCGGCTCGATCAGGCTTTCTTCTATCTCAAATTCTTCTGCCAGCAGTGTGTTAATTTTCTTAGCAAACGCAGTCTTTTCCATCATAACAGGTTCTCGGTTTAGTATTAAATTTTCACAAAAGTAGTAAAAAAATGGAAAATGGGCGAGGGGGGAAGGGACAGTCGGCAGTTTACAGTCTTCAGTAGGCAGTGGCTGGCGCCGGAACCACTTCATAAAAAATCTTTTCAAAAATAGTTGTAATTTAAAAAAATGTAATTATATTTGTGGCGTTAATGACGTTCTTTAAAATTTAGTTCCTTTATTCGATTTAAGAAAACTGCAAATTCATTAAACAATGAGAATAAAAGGAAATTCAACATGCGAAATGTGGAATTTTATTTATTCATTGTTAGGTATTGCAGTACCTCTTAAATCTTAAATAAAGTTCCACGTTTCAATTTGACTGAGTAAACAAATGTGAAATGTTGGAATTGGCAGCGAATAAAAATTCGTAGCAGGGGGTTGTTTTATAAGGTTGGTTTGTGTTTGGAAACAGCCCTGATGCTACAAAATAATAACAATTTTAAAATAAAAAATTATGAAAAAATTTTTCTTTTCTCTTTTATTGTTTCCCCTTTTGGGGGCAGGCAGCTTGTCTGCCGCCGTAACCGTTACGCCGCTGGGCGTAGATTATTCCACCAAAAAAGTAACCTTTACAGTATCGTGGACTGGCGCTGCCGCCAACAACCGCGTATGGGTATTTGTGGATTTGTGCCCGGTGGCGGGAACTGCTTCGGGCACATTTGCCAAAGCCGTTATCAGCGGGGCTACCGCTGCTGCCGGCGGCATTGACCCAGCTTCGCTAAATGGGCGCGGCTTTTATGTAACCGCCAGCCCCTCGACAGTAACCGCCACGCTAAGCAACGCCACCGGAAAATTCAACTGGTGTGCCTACGGCAGCGACTATCCGCCGAATGTTTTGGCGAATACCAATAGCTCTTATACATTGGCAGGAACTCCGCCGTTCCTATTGATTGCCTCCAATGGCGCCACGTCGCTCACAGTGCCCGGAACCA
>JAITSM010000238.1 GCA_031287815.1 Prevotellaceae bacterium | reverse complement strand
AAGAAAGGGCGCAGCAAATACTGTCGGACATAAAAGAAACGGTTCACCAGAAAAGCGAAAAACTGTTTACCTACGGCATTGCGGTGGTGGTGATCGGCATATTTTTATCGGTATTCCAGCAGGCGATAGGCATCAACGCCGTGTTATATTACGCGCCGCGCATATTCAATGACGCGCTGGGCGGCGGCGAAACAGGCATGAGCCAGACCGTGATTATGGGCATAGTGAACATTTCGTTTACCGTCCTGGCGATTTTCACCGTCGACCGGTGGGGGCGCAGGCCTTTGCTGATGGTCGGGTCGATAGGTATGGCGGTAGGCGCGTTTGCCGTAGCCGTTTGCGACAGTGTCGGGCTGAAAGGAATGGTTCCCGTGATGTCGGTCATTGTCTACGCCGCATTCTTCATGATGTCGTGGGGGCCGATATGCTGGGTATTAATATCCGAAATTTTCCCCAACACCATTCGCGGGCAGGCGATAGCCATTGCCGTAGCCTTCCAGTGGATATTCAATTATATTGTTTCCTCCACCTTCCCCGCCCTGTGGGAATTCAGCCCTATGGTGGCTTACGGCATATACGGAATAATGTGCCTCTGCGCCTTCATCTTTGTATGGAAATGGGTGCCTGAAACAAAAGGCAAAACACTCGAAGAAATGAATAAACTCTGGGCAAAAAAGTAGAAAACGGTGAACGGTGAACGGTAAACGGCCAACGGCATCAGCTCCGTTGGCCGTTGGCCGTTCAGCGCCCGTTGGTACGGGCCGGCGTGGCTGCGTGGCAGCCGGTCGTGAGATTCTCTCCTGTTGATTCTCCTTTTTTAAGTTAATATATTCAGTTACCATTGATTGGGGGGCTCCCCCGCCGCGTTCGGGACATCCCCCGGCTCGTTCGGGGGGCTCCCCCGGACCTCCGGGGGGCTCCCCGGCGCGTTCGGGGGGCTCCCCGGACCTCCGGGGGGCTCCCCCGGCCCGTTCGGGGGGGCTTCCCCGGACCTCCGGGGGCTCCCCCGGCCCGTCGGGGGGCTCCCCGGCTCGTCGGGGGGCTCCCCAGACCCGCTCGGGGGGCTCCCCCGGACCTCCGGGGGGCTTCCCGGCGCGTCCGGGGGGCTCCCCGGCGCGATGGGAACAGCCCCCGCTTCAGCTGGAGGACTCCCCGGCTCGGACGAGGTTCCACCTCGTCCGGCCTATCCAAACAGGTTTTACCTGTTTTAGGAGGCAAAGCCCCAGAGGATAGAACGGGCAAGGTAAAACCTTGCCCGAACAGGGAGCCCAGAGGGAATCAAGGCGCAACAAGGGTAGCGTTTTGGAAAAACGTTTTTGTATTATATTTATTTAAACTTTTTTATTTGATTATTCTGGCTGCTCAATTACATTTTTCGTGCTCGATGCAGTTATTTATCCATGTCCCGCAGGTGGCAGCACTCCATAGGTTGTTTGATACTGTAATCTGGCATTGGTTAGAGTTCGGGGTGCCGGAGGTGCAGCGAGTTTGATGGCAGTAGCACGCGTTTTGATGCCAAACTATGGAGGCATAGGTTGGATATTGCGTATTTTTGCAAGCTGTAATGCAATTTGCGCAGGTTAGCGCACATCCGTTCATGCAGGCAGTTGTAGCATAAGTGCTATATTGTGCATTTATCACCGTACCGCATTGGTTTCGCTGCTGCACATACGCGGTATTACACGACCCCGTACACCCGCCATCATTCGTAGTATATGTCCTGATAGTTGTACACGTCCCGCTGCAATTGGTCGTTCCGTTAACGCAACAATTCAATAATCCCGGCGCTTCGCCATTTTTTCCGCACAATACGCCCGGACAGCCGGTGGCGTCGGTGAGTGCAGTAATAGTACCGCCGGAATAAGTGTAAACATTTACTGTCTCTGTGCCGATAGAAGTAGTAATGATAAACGGCGGCGTGCCTTTCAAGTCATAGCCGCCGCCAGTTTTGTCTTTCGCATTGGGCGGAAAGTCGCTGGCGTAGGCGCACCAGTTGAATTTTCCGGTGGCGTTGCTGAGGGTGGCGGTAACGGTCGAGGGGTTGGCGGTTACATAAAAGCCGCGCCCGTTTAGAGAAACAGGGTCAATGCTGCCGGCAGTAGCGGTAGCCCCGCTGATAACGGCTTTGGCAAATGTGCCCGGCGAAGTTCCCGCCACCGGGCACAAATCCACAAACACCCACACGCGGTTGTTGGCGGCAGCGCCAGTCCATGATACTTTAAAGGTTACCTTTTTGGTGGAATAATCTACGCTCAGCGGCGTAACGGTTACGGCGGCAGACAAGCCGCCTGCCCCCAAAAGGGGAAACAATAAAAGAGAAAAGAAAATTTTTTTCATAATTTTTATTTTAAAATTGTTATTATTTTTTGCAGCCTCAGGGTTATTTTGCAAACACAAACTTTATCAACCAAAACAACCCCTTGCTGCAATTTTTTATTCACTGCCGGTTTTCACACTTCTACTTTTATTAACGAGGGATCTAAATAAAATATTAAAACGTGAACCGGTTATTTACCATTTCTGAGGTTCAGCAAAACCTAACGTAATATAAATAAAAGCCCACGTTTTTTACGTGTAATCATTTTACTTTGCTCATTACGTTTTGAAATTTTGCTGATTTCAGAAATGGAACAAAAGCGTCAAAATAACAAAGAACATATAATGCGTTGCAAATATAGCAACTTATTTTTTAATTCCAAATATTTTTGAAAAAATTTTCCCGCAAAGTAGTTTCGGCGCCAGCCACCTCATACTTCATACCTCATACTTCAAACTTCAAAAATGCTCCTTAATCCTTCTGGACATAAAAACGGTAGTGTCCCAGGTGGCGGAATCCGGCGATGAATTGGGCGGCGGACATGGCTTTTTTGCCGGCGAGTTGCAGTTCGGTGATGAGGATGAAACCGTTGTTACAGGCAACTCTTAAGACATTGCCTTCTATGTGCAGCGTACCCGGATTCAGGGAATGCGTCGCTATTTCCATTTTTGCCGAAATTATTTTTACCAGCGCAAACGGCGTGCCGGAAGCATGCCACAGTTCCGAAATGGCGGCCGGGCGGGGGCTTAAACCGCGTATCTGGTCGTAGATAGTTTTAGGCGATTGTTGCCATTGGATAATGCGCGTTTCTTTGGTAATTTTCGGCGCGTCTTTTACCCGGTCTTTCAACACGGCAGACTGGGAGACGGGATGCACCTCCCCGCCGGCAATGGCTTCTATCGTTTTCACCACAAGGGCTGCGCCCATTTGCATGAGGCGGTCATGGAGTTGCCCGGCATTTTCGTCGGCGGAAATATCGGTGGCTTCACGAAAAATAATTTGTCCGGTGTCCATTTTTTTATCAATAAAAAAAGTGGTTACGCCGGTTTGTCTTTCGCCGTTCATCAGGGCGCGGTTGATGGGCGCCGCGCCGCGATACTGCGGCAGTAGCGAAGCATGCAAATTAAACGTCCCCTTCGGCGGAATCGTAAACACTTCTTCGGGCAACATACGGAAGGCGACCACCACAAATACGTCGGCATCCCATGCGCGGAGTTGTTGCAAAAATTCTTCGTCGCGCAACTGCTCCGGCTGTGCCAGCGGCAAGCCGTTAGACAGGGCGAAGGCCTTCACGGCCGACATCTGTATACGCTGCCCGCGCCCGGCCGGCCTGTCGGGAGCCGTTACCACCCCAGCTATCGTGTAGCCGCCGTCCAGCAAGGCTTTCAACGGCGCCACAGCAAACTCGGGCGTACCCATATAAACGATTTTTAAAGACATGAAAGAGATTTATGGGTTTATTTATTTATGAATTTCCCCCCAACACCGGCGCCAGCCACTTCATACTTCATCCTTCTTTTTTTCAGCCATTTCGCTATATTGCGGAAAAAGTCTATATATTTTTCCGCATTAAACAGGGAAGAATCGGAGGTAGCTTTATACGTCAGGAAAATCCCGATAGGCAGCAGCACCATGCTCGACACCCATGTGCCGAAAAGCGGGTCCCATGCGCCGTCGCGCGATAGTTTTTTTCCGCTGATGTCAATCACCCAATAAATGACGAAGAAGAAAATGGATACCACCGCAGGCATCCCGAGCCCTCCCTTGCGAATAATGGCGCCCAGCGGCGCACCGATGAAGAAAAATATTAAGCAGGCAAACGAGAGCGTAAATTTACGGTGCCATTCAATCGCCACGCTCCGGCGCGGATAGTCGTCTTTCTCCTGTTCCGCCGCATAGTTGGCGATATACAAAGCATTTCTGTCAATCGTATTGTACGCCTGTTTGGCGGCTTCCAGTTGCTTTTCCACCGGGAATGCGCGGTACAATGAATCGAAAGCGGCGGTGTAGATTTGTCGCGCGCGCAGTACAGAATCTTTCAGGTTATAATTCGGGAGGTAGCCGGGCGTTACAAAGGTTTGTAAAAACCGTTCGTTGCCCGCTGTCAAAAGGCTTTTCAGCGAATCTTTCATAAACGACAGCCGGTTGATATTTTGTATTTGCGCATCGTCGCTGAAGCGGGTGCCGTCGCTCCGTTGGAAATCGTACCCTTCCAGCGGCACCAGCACTTCCTGCCGGTCGAAATAACGCCGCTGAAAGGGATATACCATCTCTTTCGCCTGGTTGCCCGATTCTCCTTCTTCGTAAGCGTAGCCGTGATAAAAGGAGAAAATGATATGCTGCTTGTTTTCCGTCAGGCGGATGTAGCCGGAATCGGCGAGCGTAACGGAAATATTCCCTTTCTTCGCCCGGTGGTCATACAGCATGATATTATACATCATCCCGCTGGCCTCGTCCTGCCTGTCTACGTAGAGGCTCAGGTCTTCAATACCGTTGTAAAATACGCCGGCGGGAATTTTTATTTCTTCCCGCTTGTGTTTAATATCGAACAGCAGCGTTTTAATTTGCAGGTTGGCATAGGGGAGAAAATTATTCGATATAAAAAATGCGCCGATGCTAACAGTTATCGCCAGCGCCATGAGGGGGCGTATAATGCGTTGCAGGGAAATGCCGGTAGATTTCATAGCCAGCAATTCGTTGCTTTCGCCCAGGTTTCCCATAGTCATAATAGACGCCAGCAGCGTGGAAAGCGGCAAGGCCAAAGGAATGAACGACGCCGTTCCCCAAAAAATAAATTCTACAATCACCGAAAGGGACAACCCTTTACCAATTAAATCGTCGATATAGAGCCACAGGAAATTTAACATCAATATGAAAAGCACGATGAAAAAGGTCAGAATCATCGGGCCTAGATACGATTTTAAAGTAAAGCGGTCAAAGATTTTCATGTTTGGATATCCCGTTTAAAGGTGCAAAGGTACAAAAAAGGGTTTAAAAATTCCTGATGCCGAATTGCATCAACGCCGCATAGAGTAGTTGCAACGGCAAGCCCATCACGTTAAAGTACGAACCTTCGATACGTTCTATTCCCACATATCCTATCCATTCCTGCGCGCCGTATGCGCCGGCTTTGTCGTAAGGGCGGTAGCGGTCGATATAATAACCGATTTCCGCCGTTGACAGGGGGCGGAAAAAAACGGCAGTATGCGCCGTAAAGGTGTGCGTGGCTTGGGTTGTGCGCAGGCAAACGCCGGTGAGGACATCATGTTTATTGCCCGACAGCAGGCGCAGCATACGTTCGGCGTCGGCTTTGCCGGCGGGCTTTCCGAGCAACTGCTGCTGGCAAATGACAACCGTATCGGCGGTAATTACCAGCTCGTCGCCGGCTAAGGGGCGGAAGGCTTCCGATTTCAGGCGCGCCAGATATTCCGGCGCTTCTTCCAGCGGCATCCCTGCCGGAATAATTTCTTCGACATCGCCGGAAAGCTCTACTGTAAACGGTATCCCGAGCCCTTCCATCAGCTGTTGGCGGCGCGGCGAACCGGAGGCAAGAATAAGTTTCAATGTAACTAATTTAGGGGATTAAGAGATTAGGGGATTAAGGGGCATACTTCATCCCTCATACTTCATACTTCGTAAAAATTTTTTCCTCAATAAGGTATTTATTGCGGTCGCCGCCGGAGCGGGCTACGAGCTCTGCAATAAATCCGGTTAAAAACAATTGGACGCCGATGATGATAGCAAGTATGGCCAGGTAGAACAGCGGCTGGTCGGTAACGGCACGAAAAAAATCGCCGCGCCCTTGCGCCATGAGCTTGGACACTATCAGCCACAAGGCAATGAAGCCGCCGACCATAAACATCAACGTGCCCACCACGCCGAAAAAGTGCATGGGTTTTTTCCCGAATTTCCCCACGATTACTACGCTCATCAAGTCGAGAAAGCCGTGTATGAAGCGCGACAAGCCGAATTTTGACTGTCCGTATTTCCGCGCATAATGCACCACCACCTGTTCGCCGATGCGCGTAAAGCCCGCTTGCTTCGCCAGCACCGGAATGTAGCGGTGCATTTCGCCGTACACTTCCACGCTCTTTACCACTTTATTTTTATAAGCTTTCAAGCCGCAGTTCATGTCATGCAATTTGATGCCGGTAATAAGGCGGGCAACCGCATTGAAGATTTTGGACGGGATATTTTTTGCCAGTTTGCTGTCGTGCCGTTTCTTTTTCCAGCCGGACACGAGGTCGAAATTTTCCGCAGTAATTTTTTTATACAACGCCGGGATTTCATCGGGGCTGTCTTGCAGGTCGGCGTCCATCGTAATCACTACCTCGCCTTGCGCCGCCTCAAATCCGCAGAACAGCGCCGCCGACTTTCCATAGTTACGGCGAAAACGGATGCCGTGAATATACGGCCGTTCTGCCGCCAGCGTTTCAATGACATTCCATGAGCGGTCGCTGCTGCCGTCGTCCACCAGAATAATTTCAAAGGAATACCGGTTGTCGCGCATCACGCGCGCAATCCATTCGACCAGCTCGGGAAGCGACGCTTCCTCGTTATATAGCGGCACCACGACCGAAATAGCTATCATAATTCCCGCTTAAAGATTTTCGCCGCCGGCAAACGGATTAGGGTTCGCCTTCTTCACAATGGCCGACGTGATGAGCGCAATAATCGCCGAGACGAACAGCGTGCCAAAGAGAGAAGAGAGGAAACTAATGACAGGATGCGTCATTTTGGAAGACATTTCCAAAGCCATATCTACCTGCGCCTGCGGCAAGCCCGCATCCAGTAACGTCTCTTCCGTAAACGCCAGTACGGTTTCCAGATAAGTGGAGTCTATTACATACATCAGTAATATAGTGAAAGCGGCCGACAGAATAGCAGCGGCCGCCGCCACCGTAATACTGTAGCCGTATGCCTGCCCGTAGGAAATATACCCGCCGGTTTGTTTCCGGTAAACAGTCGCGCTATAAGCCAATCCGGCAAAGATTACTGCGTAGGAAAGCAAAGAAAAATAAAACTTCTGTCCATAGAACCCCAGCTTCCAATCCAGCAACGACAGGATGATAAGCGCTAACCCCATGAAAAGCCCGTGTACAGCGGCGCTTTGAAGAAAGGAATTTTTCATAATCATTCTTTTTTAAAATTTGTTATGCAAAGATAGAAATTTTTAACGATACTTTAAATCCGCCCCTGCGGGCATAATGCGTCGGCCCTGAATCCTCATTAAAAAAATTTGGAATTTAAAAAAATGTGATTATATTTGCACCGGTTATTACTTGCTCTTTGACATTTTGAAATAGATATAAAAAAATATATCGCTTTAACTTTTATTCTGTCCAATTCGAAATCTAGGAAATTTCAAACCCTGTATGAATAATAAGTAAAAGCGACCGCATCAAGAGTGGATGTGGGTCGTTATACTTAATATACCGGGTGGGTTTCCTAGAACCTCGAATTGGTAAAAGTATAACACCCATTTTTACTCTTGATTTTTTAGTAGAATCAAGAGAAAATCACCCTAAAAGTTAAAGGGACAAATTGCAGAAAACGTTTATTAAAAACTTCTGCAATAAATGGCAGTGAACAAAAAATCGCAGCAGGGGGTTGTTTTATAAGATTGGTTTGTGTTTGAAAACAG
>JAITSM010000235.1 GCA_031287815.1 Prevotellaceae bacterium | reverse complement strand
CACTTCATGAACAGTAATAATCGACGGCTTCATTACCACGTCCTGCCCGGCATGCGCGAATTTATACGCCCGTTTCCCGTCCAGCATTTTTGCAGAAAAAACAGGCGGTAGCTGTTCCTGTGTCCCGGTAAATGTTTCCAATGCGGCTTCCAGCATAGCTTTGGTGATATGCGCAAAAGGATAGCGCGCGTCAATTTCCCTTTCCAAATCAAAGGAAGGCGTGGTGGCGCCGACTGTTATTTCGGCGATATATTCTTTTTCTTCGGCTTGCAATATATCGGCCTGTTTGGTCGCTTTGCCGGTACATACTAACAACACGCCGGTAGCCAATGGATCTAATGTGCCGGCATGCCCTACTTTTAATTTTTTTTGATTAAGTTTTCGCTGCAATGCAAATTTTATTTTGCGCACCACATCTGCCGACGTCCAGCCAAGCGGCTTGTCGACAGGAATAATAACCCCTTCGGCAAAAGCCTCCGGCGGCGGCGGGGCATTAACGGAAAAAACAGTTATATGGCTACTAGAAATTTTGTCCACCATCACACGCTACATTTTTCCGCGAATTTACGCAATTTTTTTTCGAAGCGGAAAAGGTGAACGGTCAACGGTGAAAGGGTGAAGGGGTAAAAGGGTGAAGGGGATGAATGCCCTTCGGTCGAGGAAATGGAAGAATGCCCCTTCCTCCATTTCCTCCTCCTTAATCCTCTTAATCTCCTCAATCCTCTTAATCTCCTTTAAACTTCTTTCTTTTTTTAAAAAAAAAATGCCCATTTAAAAATTTTTCTACCCTTACACCGTTTTCTCGAAAAACAGAACATCTTTTTTGGGAAAAAGGACAAAATCCGGTGCTCGGTGATTAAAATCCGGTGCTCGGTGATTAAAGCCCGGCGCATGGTGATTAAAGCCCGGCGCTCGGTGATTAGAAACCAAATAAATTAAAAACTAATAATTTAAAACAATAAAACTGGGAAATGGTCAACGGAGCTGACGCCGTTGACCGTGTACCGTTGACCGTTAAAAAAAATCTGTGTCCATCTCTGGGAAAATTCTCCACTTTTAACTTTCTCCCCCTTTCATTGCCCGAAGAGCATTCATCCCCTTCATCCCCTTCCTCCCTCATAATTCATAATGAAAGGTGTTATTATCCGCGTCAGTTCGACAAATTCCGCGACGCCCAGCTGTTCGGGGCGCAGGGAAAAATAGCGATGCGCCGGCAGTGCGAGCGTCCCGGTCAATGCTTTTATGGAGTTGCGTATTACTTTTCGCCGCTGGTTAAAGGTAGCTTTCACTATTTTTACAAACAATTGTTCGTCGCAATCCAGCTGCGCAACCCTGTTCCTGGCCAGGCGTATCACCGCCGATTTCACTTTGGGCGGCGGCGTAAACGCATATTCATGCACCGTAAAAAGGTATTCGATGCGGTAATAGGCTTGCAGCAGCACGCTCAAAATGCCGTAGGTTTTGCTGCCCGGCGGACAGGCGATCCGTTCGGCCACTTCTTTTTGTATCATACCCACCACTTCGGGTATCCGGTTCCGGTTTTCCAGCACTTTAAAAAAAATCTGCGAGGAAATGTGGTAAGGGAAATTCCCGATAACCGCAAAAGGCGATGGAAAATAATCGGCCAGCGGCAGGGAAAGGAAATCGCCCGCAATCAACCGCCCGCCCAAAGCGGGAAGCCTGGTTTGGAGATAAGCTACCGACTCCTTATCTATTTCTACGGCGTAGGTAGTAATGTCCGTTCGCTGCAGGAGCAAAGCGGTAAGCACGCCCATGCCGGGACCCACTTCCAGCGCTGTGCCGGCAGTTCCCGAAAGGCTCGCTACAATACGTTGCGCGATGGCTGCATCATGCAAAAAATGTTGCCCCAGCGATTTCTTCGCCCGGACGCCCCTTGCGGGAAACATTGTATCGCCTGTGTGATTACCGGAGGTATTCATGTTTATGAAAATTATTTCGCGAAGTTATAACTTATTTTTATGTTGTGAAATTTTTGTTAAAGTAATCAAAATTTTGCTACCTTTGTTACAATTAAAACAGCAGGTATCTATGGAAATAAATAAAATATTAAATGATTTAATTCTATCTTTTAAAGCTTCCGACCCGTATAAGATAGTGCTGTTTGGTTCCTATGCGAACGGTAATGCGACGGAAAATAGCGATATTGACCTAATGGTCATTCTGGATAATAATCATGTAGCAAAAACATACGAAGAACGGTTAAATAAAAAATTATACCTCCGGAAATTGGTTCGGGAAATAAATTACAAAGTGGCATTGGATATTTTAGTGTACTCAAGAGAAGAGCTAAAAATGATAAAGCAGAGTGGAAATTATTTTATAGATGAAATTGAAAAGACGGGAAAAATAATATATGAAAAAGCAGGTTAACGATTGGCTGTTATTGGCTGAAAAAGATATTAAAGTCGCCTCTTTGATAATTGTTCAACAAGAGCTGACAGGCAGTGTAGCATTTCATTGCCAACAAGCCATAGAAAAATAGTTTAAGGCTTTCTTGCTGGAAAATGATAAATTATTGCTAAAAGTACATGATTTGCTCAAATTTTCCGTTCTTCTCTAACTCCCTGCTCTAATAAGCATGTTTTACAGGTAGCGTCACCGGCAAGTGGTCGCTGGCGCCGCCTTTGTATCTGCCGCCTTCGTAAGTACGGCGCGCCTTATTGCCGAGAAATTTTTCGTCGGGATACAGTAGAAAGGCGGCATGGAAGATTGTCGCTTCCGCTGGCTCGCAATAAACGGGCGCATTTTTATCCAGCAAATTTCCCGACACAAAAAACAAGTCTACCAGTTCCCAGTTTTTTTGATACTTCAACGAGCCCTCGCCGCGCAAGGCAAGCGGCAGCATCAGGTTGTGCAGGCAAGGCAGGCAAGCGGTATCGCCCACCGCCTGTAATCCCTCTACTATCGGGCGGCTGCCGGGCGCGTCGTTGAAATCGCCCATCACAAGGATGTTTGCAGAGGGGTTGGTACAAAAAATAGAATCGGTAACGGCGCGCAAGGTTTCTGCCGCCCGCATCCGTCGCGGCTCCGACCTTGCGGCGCCGCCTAATTTCGACGGCCAGTGGTTGACAAAAACATGGAGCGTGTCCAAGCCGTGCAACACGCCTTTGGCGTATAAAATATCGCGCGTGCGGCAGCTCCCGTTCTCATAGCAGACCTTGAACCATGCGGAATGCAGCACGGTAAAATGACTGGTACGGTACAGCAATGCCACGTCTATCCCGCGCGGGTCGGGCGAGTCGCGGTGGACGATGCCATACCCGATTTTCGCCAGCGGCGTTTGTTCTACCAGCCTTTTCAGCACATAGCGGTTTTCCACTTCGCATACGCCAATCAGGGCGGGAGCATTCCCTTTCCCTACGGCAATAATGGTTTTGGCAATCGCATTGATTTTTGTTTTTAGTTTCGCCCATGTCCACCCATAACGCCCGTCCGGCAGGAAGTCCGTGTCGTTAATGCTGGAGTCCCTCATCGGGTCGAAAAGATTTTCGAGGTTGTAGAACATGACTATGTCATCCTGCCTTGTTTGCTGTGCAAGGCAAACAAAGGGGAACAGCAAAATTACGAAGTAACCGGTAATTTTCTTCATATAATTACAGCGATAGCAGCCGGACGGCTTTTTCAATAGCTGCCTGCAAATGCTCCACTTTTTTGCCGCCGGCGGTCGCCAGAAATTTCTGCCCGCCGCCGCTGCCGTCCATTTCTTTTGCCGCTTCCTTTACCAGGCTGGATGCGTTCAGGCCTTTTTCTACCAGGTCATCCGAAAGCGATATGGTGAGCATGGGCTTGTCGTTTTGCACGGCGCCTCCTATGAATACCAGGTTGGGCTGTAGGACGCGTATTTGAAAGGCGAGGTTTTTCAGTATTTCCGGCGTTACAAACACCGGCAACACCGCTACGTTAAAACCATTGATTGTTTGCAGGCGCTGCTGCAGCTGTGCTTTTAACTGCGCTACCCGTTCATTGATGAAATCCTGCACCTGTTTTGCCAGCTCCGCGTTGTCTGCAATGGTTTTCCGGATAGCGTCCACCAGGTTCGGCGCGTTGTTAAACAAGGCGCCTGCATTTTTAATCATGTCCTGTAAGCGGTCTGTCAGCTCTTCCGCTTTAGCCGCCGACACCGCCTCTATCCGTCGAACGCCGGCAGCTATCGCGCTTTCATTGATGATACGGAAAAATCCGATGTCGCCGGTAGCGTGCACGTGCGTGCCGCCGCACAATTCGATGGATTCGCCGTAACGGATGACGCGCACTTTGGCGTCGTATTTTTCCCCGAACAGCGCCATCGCGCCCAGCGCCCGCGCTTCTTCTATCGGCAGTTCGCGGCGTTCTTCCAGTAAAATGTTCGCGCGTATCTGTTCATTGACCAGGTGTTCTACCTTGCGGATTTCTTCATCGGTTACTTTTTGGAAATGCGAAAAGTCAAACCGCAGGTAATCGGGATGCACCAGCGAGCCCTTTTGTTCTACGTGCGTTCCCAAGATTTTCCGCAGGGCATAATGCAGCAGGTGGGTTGCCGTGTGGTTGCAGGCAATAGCCCGGCGGCGCGCTTCGTCTACCCGCGCGGTAAAGGCGGCCGGCAAATCGTCCGGCAGTTTTTCGGCGATATGTACAATCAGCTGGTTTTCCTTTTTCGTGTCGATGATTTTTATGCATTCCCTGCCGTTGTCAATCGTTCCCGCATCGCCCGACTGCCCGCCGCTTTCGCCGTAGAAAGGCGTGCGGTCAAAAACAAGTTGTAGCTGTTCTTTTCCTTTTGTTTTTATTGACCGGTAACGCGCAATTTTTACCGTATCGGTGGTTGTGTCGTATCCGACAAATGTGGTTTGCGCTGCCGGCTGCACTTCTACCCAGTCGCCTTCTTCGGTGACGGCGGCCTGGCGGCTGCGTTGTTTTTGCTGTTCCAGTTCTTTTTCAAAGGCCGGCATGTTTACGGTAAATCCTTTTTCGCGCGCCATCAGTTCGGTCAAGTCAATCGGGAAACCGAAGGTATCGTACAGCTGGAAGGCGTCTTTTCCGCTGATGGTTTTTGTATCCGTATTTTTTTCCATTACCGAATCCAGCAGGCGGATGCCTGTTTCCAGCGTGCGGAGGAAAGCCGTTTCTTCTTCGCGGATGACCCGCTCAATCAGTTGCTGCTGCATTTTCAGTTCGGGGTAGGCGTCGCCCATTTCCTCCGCCAGCGTTGGCGCCAGGCGGCAGAGAAAGGGTTCGGTAAATCCCAGAAAGGTGTATCCGTAACGTACCGCCCGCCGCAGGATACGCCGGATAACGTAGCCGGCCTTTGCGTTGGAAGGCAATTGCCCGTCGGCAATGGAAAAACAGCAGGCCCGCAAATGGTCTGCAATGACGCGCATGGCGACGTCGAGGTCCGGCTGTTGGCCGTAGATTTTTCCGCTCAGGGCGGCAATTTTTTTAATGACGGGCTGGAATACGTCCGTGTCGTAATTACTTTGTTTCCCTTGCAGCGTCATGCAAAGCCGCTCGAAGCCCATGCCGGTGTCCACATGTTTTTTGGGTAACAGTTCGAGTTGTCCGTTGGCTTTGCGGTTGTACTGGATGAACACCAGGTTCCATATTTCTACCACTAACGGGTGCCCTTTGTTTACGAGCGTTGCGCCGTCGGCCGTTTTCCGTTCTTCGCTGCTCCGCAGGTCTACGTGGATTTCGCTGCACGGGCCGCAGGGGCCGGTATCGCCCATTTCCCAAAAGTTATCTTTCCGCGCGCCGCGCAGGATGCGTTCGTCCGGTATCCATTGCCGCCAGTATTGGAGGGCTTCTTCGTCGGGGTCCAGGTTTTCGGCGGAATCTCCCTCGAAAAAGGTAACGTAGAGGCGGGTTTTATCTATTTTAAATACTTCCGTGAGCAACTCCCATGCCCAGGCGATGGCTTCTTTTTTGAAATAGTCGCCGAAACTCCAGTTGCCAAGCATTTCGAACATGGTATGGTGGTAGGTATCGTGTCCTACTTCTTCCAGGTCGTTATGTTTTCCGCTTACGCGGAGGCATTTTTGGGTATCGGCCACGCGCGGGCGGGCGGGCGGCGTATTCCCCAGAAACCAGTCTTTAAACTGGTTCATGCCCGCATTGGTAAACATGAGGGTGGGATCGTTTTTCACGACCATCGGCGCAGAGGGGAGGATAGTGTGTTGTTTATTTTCAAAGAAGGTAAGAAACGTTTGTCGGATTTCCCGGGCAGAGTTCATAGTTGTTTTTTTTTTATTTAGTGCAAAAATACGAATATTTTATTAGTTGACCGCTGACCGTTGACCGTTGACCGGGGGAAGTTTTTTTCACTTCCGGATACGCTTGCGACACGTGTCGCAAGCGTATTTTTACCCCCGGAAAGGGTTGCGACACGTGTCGCAAGCGTATTTTTGCCTCCGAAAGGGG
>JAITSM010000232.1 GCA_031287815.1 Prevotellaceae bacterium | reverse complement strand
GCATTGGCAATCGCACCGTTCCCGCCGGTAATAGTGGCGGAAACCGTCGCGGTAGAAAAAGAGTTTGCCGGCGTCGTACCGGTAACGGTACAAAAATCTACCCACACCCACACGCGGTTGTTGACAGGCGCAGCAGGCGTATTTGTCCATTCTACTTTGAAGGTTACCTCTCTTTTGGAATAATCCGTACGTATGGGCGTAACGGTTACGGTGGCAGACAAACCTCCGAACCCCCAAAGGGGAAATAATAACAGGAAAAAGAAAATTTTTTTCATAATAATATAATTTTAAGTTTATAGCTTCAGGTTTAAAGTTATGGCGTCACTCTTCACTTTTCACTCCCTTGCGGTTTTGGGATTGTTTTGTATTTAATTTTTATTGACACAAACACAAACATTCACCAAAACAATCCCGTTTGCCGCAAACTCTTTTGCATCTTGGCAACTTTTATTGGGTATGTCTTGTTTCGGGATTTTCTTTTTGGGGATAGTAAGAACGATTTCAAAACGCGAAACGTCAACTATTACTTACGTTAGATGAGGTCCTGGAATACCCGATAATATATAAGCAAAGCTACGTTTCACGCATGTAGTTTCACTTTTATCCATATTATCAAGAAACTTTCCAGGTTTCACCTAACGAATAAAAGCACACAAAATGTAAAAGAGCATAATATCGGGTGCAAAGGTAGAAAGATTTTTTTAAATACAAAATTAAAAGTAAAGGATGAAATGAGTTAAGAACTAAAAACTAAGAGTTAAGAGTTGGCTGGCGCCTTTATTTAATGGAGAATTGGAAATCGAGAATGGGCTGACACTGTCCCGTAGGGACAATATGTGGGTCGAATACGCCATAAGCCCCCCTACCCTACCGTCCCCTGGGACGGAATGTGGAATGATAAACAAATACAATTACATTTACCCTATCGGGACGACGATGATGAAACCAGCATTTGGTCCCTGACGGGACGAGGGAAGGGTGTGGAATGCCGGAACGCTTCACCCTTCACTCCTCACCCTCCACTCCTTCACCCTTAACTCTTAACTTAAAGAAGGGATTCCAGTTGTTTTTTCAGCGCCGGCAGCTTGCGGAAAATGGCGTAGGCTTTGAAGTAATCGGAATAATTGATCGCCGGCGACCCCATAAGGGTTTGGTTGGGCTCTTTCACGGTCGCGCTGATGCCGGTCTGTGCGCCGGCACGCGTGCCGTCAGCTACGGTGATGTGTCCCGCAATGCCTACTTGCCCGCCGAACATACATTGCCGCCCTATTTTTGTAGAGCCCGCCACGCCCGAAAGCGCAGCCATTACCGTGTTTTCGCCTACTTCCACATTGTGCGCAATCTGCACCAGGTTGTCAATTTTCACGCCCCGCCGGATAATCGTAGCGTCCATCGTGGCGCGGTCAATCACTGTATTGGCGCCTATCTCTACGTCGTCTTCCAAAACCACATGCCCGATTTGCGGGATTTTTTTGTACGAGCCATCGGCTGTCGGGGCAAAGCCGAAGCCGTCGGAGCCAATGACCGTATTGGCATGTATAGTACAATTATTACCTATTTTGCATCCGTGGTAAATTTTTACGCCGGGATAAATAATACAGTTTTCGCCAATCGTTACATGGTCGCCGACGTACACATGCGGAAATATTTTGGTATTGTTGCCTACCCGCGCGCCGCGCGAAACGTAACTTCCCGCGCCTACCCACACGGCTTTCCCCAGTTTCGCCCGCCAGGAAATGTGCGCCCGCCACGAACGCCCTTTTTTGTTCAGCGTCTTCATGGAGTTATACAAGTCCAGCAGCGACGCAATGCTTTCGTACGCGTTGTCCACCCGGATGAGGGTGCAGCTGACCGGCTGTTGCAGTTCAAAACTGCGATTTACCAACACAATCGAGGCTTTGGTCGTATAAAGGTATTGTTCGTATTTCGGGTTGGCGAGGAAGCACAAGGCTCCCGGCGTTCCCTGTTCTATGCGCGCCACCGTGCCGGCAGTCGCATTTTCATCGCCGACAATGTCGCCATGCAGATACTCCGCTAAAGTCTTTGCTGTAAATGTCATTTTCTATTATTTAATATTTTTATTGATCTAAAGAGCCGCATCATTCTCCATTTTCCACTATCCATTCTCCATTCCCTTCGGGTAACACAGGAAATATTTTTTCGTAACGCCCGAAAAGGCTTGCGCGCTCAGCATATCCGAGACGTCGTAAATATCGCGTAATTCCGATTTCCCGTAACGGATTTGTATTTTCCCGGTGCGGTCGTCGTAGCCTTTGTTTTTAATAATATCGTTCACCACAAAGTAGGGCAAGGCTTCCGGCGTGTAGGAGAACTGTTGTTTTAGCTGCGTTTTTATTTTTTCGATATACGTTTCGTCGAAAGGCTGTTCGCTCACTTCAATCTTAAACAGGCGGCGCGCCACCATCATGCGGCAGAGTTCCGACAAAATCTTATCGCCGGCGTCGCACCAACCCTTGATAGCGCAGTCGATATCACTGTCGTCAAGCAGGGCAAAGGCGTCCAATATTTCCGGACAGTAGAAATCGTCCAGCACAAAACGGTTGGACAAAAACAGTTGCAGCGCAGGCGATGCAGGCAAATGAACGCCGCCGGCAATCAACAGTTTTGCGCGGCGCAGGAGGTTCAACAATAACTGGTCGGCGGAAATCACGGTTTTGTGCAAATACACCTGCCAGTACATCAGGCGGCGCGAAATAAGGAATTTCTCGACGGAATAAATCCCTTTCGCTTCTACCACCAATTCATTGTTTACTACGTCCAGCATCTTGATAATACGCTCCAGCCCGATCATTCCTTCTACCACGCCGGAGAAAAAGCTGTCGCGGCGCAAATAATCCAAGCGGTCAACATCCAGCTGGCTTGATACCAGCTGGTGTAAAAATTTCTTCGGGTAACTGCCGTCGAAAATAGCAATGGCTGTCTTCAAACGCCCGCTGTACTGGGCATCCAGGCGTTTCATAAACACCAGCGAGAGTTCTTCGTGATGAATATTTTCGACAATAGTATTTTCCAATGTATGGCTGAAAGGCCCATGCCCGATGTCGTGCAGCAAAATAGCGCATTCGGCGGCTTCCCTTTCTTCGGGCGTTATCACGTGCCCTTTGGATTGCAGGGAGAACAGCGCCTGGTGCATCAAATGCATGGCGCCTAAAGCGTGCGAGAAGCGCGAATGGCACGCGCCGGGATATACGAGATAACTTAACCCCATTTGCTTAATGCTTCGCAACCGTTGCAGGAAGGGGTGTTCAAGTAATTCAAAAATCAAACCGCCCGGAATGTCTATAAATCCGTGAATCGGGTCATTGATTATTTTTTTCTTATGAACCATTCGTTGCAAAGGTACAAAAATTTAACGGAGAGTGGAGAATGGGGTATGAGGTATGAGGTATGAGGTAGCTGCGCCAGCTAACTCTTAACTTTTAGTTTTTAACTTTTAACTTAAATTTGCTATTTCCAAAATTCTTTCTACCTTTGCACCCGATATAACGCTCATTCTCATTTTGACCACTTTTATTCATCTATTGGAATCTTGACAATTTCATGACTATGTGAATAAAGCA
>JAITSM010000095.1 GCA_031287815.1 Prevotellaceae bacterium | reverse complement strand
TAAAAGTTAAAAGTTAAAAGTAGGCTGGCGCCAGCCTACTTTCAACTAAAAAAAGTGGAGCAAAGAGTTCCTCTTAGAACTTATCAAAATCTACATGCGTCGGCCCTGGGGGCAAGCCCAATTTTCTATATTTGGAAATTATTTCTACTTTGCAGGACACACCTACCCCCTTCCGGCGGCTAAACCACAGAAGGCAGTCGTTAGCCTGTAGCCACTGTATTTGTGCACACCTTACTTATTCTCACCTGTACTGCAGAAACATTGCCCACTCTCTTTGTGTTGGAGCGCAGTAGCAGCTCTTTATGTTGCACTTGTATCGACAAATTACCCCTTTCTGGTTGAACGACCACGCATATTCTCTTTCATTGAATTGCAATAATTTCAGAACCGAAGGGAGAACATTCGTTGTCACCAGGTAGCGTTGCCAACCTGGTTGTGGGTAGCAGTCGTCCGGGTAATCCCTAGACATGCAGCCTCTAGTTATTTCAAGGTTGTTGTGGCATATCGCGCCATCCGCAGCCAAATCCCTGCAATAACCATTGCAGGCAGTCAAGCCGGCGGAGCAACCACACGGCGATGCACTTTCATTTCTCGCAGCGCTGGTGTTTACCACAATGTTTTTTACGGATGAAACGTTTGTACAGTTGTTGCTGTTTTTTACGCTTACGCTATACGTATGGTTGCCGGTAGTAGAAAAAGTTCTGCTATAGGTTCCGGTGTTAGTAGATACTGGCGAACCTGCAATGTCCCATGTATAAGTCATAGCGGTAGTAGTTCCGCCGCTCGCTGTGGCGGTGAATACTACCGCTGCTCCGGCGCAGGCAGAAGAAGCGGCGGATGCCGTTACTGCCGGCAAGCTTGGAATAATGCCCGCAGGGTTGTCGGTAGCGTCGGTGATTTTTGTGATGCACGTACCCGCGCCAAAAGTAATAACGCCGTCGGGTAACTTTGTTCCGTTTACAATAAACGGCGGCATACCTTTCAAATCATATCCGCCGCCGGGCTTAATAACCGCCTGGGGCGGGCAATCGCTTGCATAGGCGCACCAGTTGAACTGGGCATTTGCCGGAATATTGGAAAGCGTGGCAGTAACCGTAGCGCTGTAGCTGCCGGGAACGCCATTCAACCAAAAACCTTTGTTGGTGGTTGCATCAAGCGTTGCCGCAGTTGCGGGGGAAGAGCTGACGGATGGCGTTCCGGAAATTTCCGCGCGCGACCAGGTGCTGCCGGCAGTACTATTGGCGGCATTTGTTTTCATGAGGTCAATCCACACCCAGACTTTGGCATGGTGTATTTGTCCGGCTACGACAGGAACACTATTCCACGATACCCGGAATTTCACCGCCGGGGAAGCGGTATATGTTGCTCCAAGCATTTCGATGTTAATGAAGCCTTGTGCGCTTGCCATAACGCTTGGAAGCATGGCGAAAAGAATAAAAATTTTCTTCATAATCATATAATTTAAGGATCTAAAAAATCAAAAATTTAAAGATTAGGGTCATCTCACATAAAAATCGAAACGCAGATTAAACTTATCCTTTTAACGATACAAATGTAAGAACATTTTTAACCGAAATATTGTCTTCTTTAACCGAAATATTGTCTTCTTTAACTCAACCGGAAAGATAAGAAAAAAGGTTGTACAGGCCGAATATTTGAAATAGGAAGTAGGATTATAAGACATACTTCACCCTTCCTGCCGCTCTTTTGTGTGCTAAGCAAAAAAAGGCAGCTGCAAACTTTCTCTATTATGGATTTTTATCTACCCGGCTTTCGTCAGCGGCATTTTTGCCACCAGGCAGGGAGTGTTTCCGTTCGAATACATTCGCATGTTGTTGCATTGCATCTGTTTCTACAGACAAATGTGGTATTCACATAACCACTCCATATATGCACAGATGGGTCAAACGCCCACATTATATGTAATTGTTTGGTCACCTCGTCCGGTGTAGCACACCTTTCCCACCCAGCAGGCGTTACGCAATAGGGATAATCAGGGCCGAAGCAGTCGAGAGTAATCTCCCATCCATTTACACATACGGCATTGTCAGCCGCCAAATCCCTACAGTAACCATTGCAAGGCGTCAAGCCCGGTGCGCAAATCCCATCATTGTGCACTACATCCCGCCCGACGCCGCCCGGGCAACCGGTGGGGTCAGTCATCGTGTTTATCACGCCGGCAAATGTATCACCGGTTATCAATGCCCCATTGATGATAAATGGTTGCGTACCTTTCAGCGTATAAGTTCCGCCGCTATACGCCGCCGCATTCGGCGGATAGTCGGTAGCATAAGCGCAGGCGTTGAATGCGGCGGGCGTGACGCTGTCTAATGTTACCTTCACAGTAGCCTTAAAAGTACTGGTACTGTTGGCGGCTGTCCCTTTTACCCATACGCCGCGCGTATTGTCGTTTACCGGCGTATAGGTAAGCGACGAATACTGATTGCCGCTGATAGCGGTAACCGTTGTTGCGTTTGGCACGAGCGTGGCGGGCGACCAGCTGCCCAAAGAGTTTGCCCCGGTTACCGGTTGAATATCTACAAACACCCATACTTCGTTGCGGTGGCTGGCGTCGCTGCCTGTCCACGACAAATCGAAGGTTACGGTTTTTTGCAAATAGTCCACTTGGGTATTTGCAATTGTTACCGGAGTGGTGCGCTGTGCGCTTGCTGCAATACTTGCAAGCATTGCTAAGAGAAGGATAATTGTTTTCATAATAATTATTATTAATGTTTAAGGTTTCATGTTTAAAGTTTATCGGTCTATGTTCTGTTTTCGCAGCTTGGGGGCTGTTTTCAAACACAAACTTTTTCTATAAAACAACCCCTTGCTACGATTTTATATTCGCTGCCCATTTCGTTTCTTCTGCTTTAACTCACGAAGATGTTGGGTAAATAAAAAAAACGAAACGCAAATTTAACTTATCCATCAAAAGGTCTTCGACTACCCGTAACTAAATAAATAAAATTTCGCGTTTCTCGCGGATTTTTGCTTAATTCTTAGTTACAAAAACGGTCGAAGTTTTTTGATGGGAAAAAAGCTGACATATATCCAATATGTCCTACCAAAATATCAAAGAGCTAAATCCGTCGCAAATGTAAGAACATTTTTTTTAACGGCAAAAAAAAGTTTGTTAAAAAATATTAAACAGCAAAAAGTATTGTGACCTGCAACAAGTAATTTTTAACTTGTCATTTCAAACTATTATACGTAACTTTGTAAAGTTTAGAATACACTATGAACGCACCCCGTCATTCGCCTGTCCTTCCTTATCCCCCGCGCCTTCCGAAGGCCGTGGACATCGAAAATATCATTGCCGCAAAAAACCCGCGCCTGCGGAAACTGTTGCCGCGCTTCCTCCTAAACTATATCAAACGCATCATTCACGAAGACGAAGTTAACGAAGTGCTCCACACTTACGGCCACCTGCGCGGGCTGGCGTTCAACGACGCCATCATCAAAGAACACTGGCATTCGTGGTACCATCCACACGGGCTGGAAAACATTCCGGAAGGGCGCCGCTATATTTTTGCTTCGAATCACCCGCTCGGCGCATTTGACGGGCTCATCCTGATGAGCGCCATCGGCGCGCGATTCCGCGAAATACGCTTTATCGTCAACGACCTCCTGCTCTACCTCAAACCCTTCGAACCCCTCTTTGTGCCGGTAAACAAGTACGGCCGCCAACCGGCAGGCTATGCACAACGCATCGATACCGCCTACCGCTCGGACGCCCAGATACTGTACTTCCCTGCCGGGCTTTGCTCGCGGCGCATTCATGGGAAAATCACCGACCTGGAATGGAAACCCAACTTTATCCGAAAAGCCATACAGTATAAACGGTACATCGTGCCGGTGTACTTTGAAGGACGCAATTCCAACCGGTTTTATACTCTTTCTAATTTCCGGAAACGGCTGGGGATAAAAGCCAATATCGAACTGCTTTATTTACCCGACGAATTTTTTAAACAAAAAAACCGTACCTTCCATTTATACTTCGGCGCTCCCGTACCCTTTGAAACCTTTGATCAAAGCCGCTCCCCCGCCTACTGGTCACAAATGATCAGGGAAAAAGTATACGAACTAAAAGAATTATGAATTATTTAACAACAACATGGACCCCGTCATCCAACCCATCCCCAAGCAAATTCTGAGAGCAGAATTAACTACCGAAAAATTCGTCCGCTACACCAACAACGGCGGCAATAAACTGTACGTGGTTACCGCCCACGACTCGCCCAACATTATGCAGGAAATCGGCCGCCTCCGCGAAATATCCTTCCGCGCCTCCGGCGGCGGCACCGGCAAACGCGTAGACATCGATGAATTCGACACCAGCGAAACCAACCCCTATAAGCAACTTATCGTATGGGACCCCAAAGCAAAAGAAATACTCGGCGGCTACCGCTACATCCACGCCGGCATTGGCAATGAAAAAGACCTGGCAACCTCCGAACTGTTTCATTTTTCCGAGACCTTTACCAACAAATACCTCCCCCGTACCATTGAACTCGGGCGCTCCTTCGTCCAGCCCAACTACCAGAGCACCCGCCTCCGCACCAAAGGCCTCTACGCCCTCGACAACCTCTGGGACGGGCTGGGCGCCCTCGTCCTCCGCTATCCCGAAGTAAACTATTTCTTCGGAAAAGTGACCATGTACGTCTCCTACAACCGGGAAGCGCGCAACATGCTGCTCTATTTTCTCCAGAAACACTTCGCCGACCCCGACCGGCTCGTCCGCCCCATCCATCCCCTCGAAACCGACTTCAATGCCCTCAAACTGCAATCCCTCTTCACCGGCAACGACTATAAAGAAGACTACCGCATCCTCTCCCGCGAAGTACGCAATCTCGGCGAAAATATCCCGCCCCTCATCAATTCCTATATGAACCTCTCCCCTTCCATGCGCGTATTCGGCACAGCCGTCAACACCCATTTCGGCGACGTCGAAGAAACCGGCATCCTCATAAAAATAAGCGACATCTATGCCGAAAAAATCGACCGCTACACCGCTCCCCTCCGCCGCATCGCCCAACGCTTCCGCGCCCGCTGGTGGATTCAACGGTAATTAGGAAGTTAAGAACTAAAAGTTAAAAACTAAAAGTTAAAAACTAAAAGTTAAAAACTAAAAGTTAAAAACTAAAAGTTAAAAACTAAGAGTGCTGGCGCCAGCTCACTTTTAACTTTTAACTTTTAACTTTTAACTCAAAAAGGCGCCAGCTCACTTTTAACTTTTAACTTTTAACTCAAAAAGGCGCCAGCAACTTTTAACTTTTAGTTTTTAACTTTTAGTTCTTAATTTTCGAGCAAACCAAGTCGCAAGGAATGTAAACCAAGTCGCAAGGAATGTAAACCAAGTCGCAAGGAATGCAAACCAAGTCGCAAGGAATGCAAACCAAGTCGCAAGGAATGCAAACCAAGTCGCAAGGAATGCAAACCAAGTCGCAAGGAAAGCAAACCAAGTCGCAAGGAAAGCAAACCAAGTCGCAAGGAAAGCAAACCTATTAGAACAAATTTCGTACCTTTACACATTAGCACATTAAACAATTAGTCACATTAAACAATTAGTCACATTAGCACATTAAAGAAATGCTTTCCTTCCTTGACGCCGTTGCACAAAGCCTGTACCAGCGCTACAGCGAGAAGCTCCCGGAGCTGACCCTGGTTTTCCCTAACAAGCGTGCCCATCTTTTCTTTGCGCAAAGCCTTGCCCGCCTCCTGGAGAAGCCTCTCTGGCATCCTCCCTGCCAAAGCATCGAGGAGCTGGTAAAACAAACCGATCCTTCCCGCCGCCTCGCCGACAACCTCACTCTCCTGGTGGAGCTCCACCAGTGCTACTCCGCCGAACGAGGTTCCGCCGAATCCCTCGACCGCTTTTACCACTGGGGGCAAACTCTCCTCTATGACTTCGATCAAATCGACAAATTCCTGGTCGACCCCGCCGCCCTCTTCTCTAACCTGCGCGAACGCAAAGCCCTCGAAAACGGTTTCTCCTTTCTCTCTCCCGAACAAATAGCCCTTCTCCGGAAATTCTGGAATCATTTTCCGGAAAAAAGCGAAAGCCGCCTCCGGGAAAATTTTATAATCCTCTGGGAAACCCTTCCCGCCGTCTACCAGCGCTTCCGGGAACGTCTCCATAATCAAAACAAAGCATTCGAAGGAATGCTCTACCGCAGCCTTGCCGAAAAAATTACCTCCCGGGACGCCTCCGGCCTGTTGCCCGGATATTATGTATTCATCGGCTTCAATGCCCTCAATGAATGTGAAAAAATACTCTTCCGCTACCTCCAGGCACAACGCCGGGCGGATTTCTACTGGGATTATGATGCTTATTATATAAATAACAAGCACGAGGAAGCCGGCTACTTTTTACGTGATAATCTCCAAAACTTCCCGCCGCCGGAATATGACCCCGGATTTTCCCCCTTTGCCGATAAAAAAGAACTCGCTATTATCGCCGCTCCTTCCAATATCGCGCAGGTCAAAGTAACGCCCCAACTTCTCAAAAGCATGCAGGCCGCCCCCGACCAGCGCACAGCCGTGGTCTTAGCCGACGAACAGCTTCTCCCGCCTCTCCTCCACACCCTGCCCGCCGCCGCTGCACAAATGAATATCACTATGGGCTACCCCCTCCGGCAAACCCCCGTTTACTCGCTCCTGGAAGCCCTCTGCCAACTTTTTGCCCACGCCAAACCCGCCGGACAGGCAGCCTCCAAATACTACTACAAAGAGATCCTGGCGCTCCTCGCCCACCAATACATCAAACAACTGGTAAATAACGAAAAAGAAGATGTCGCAAACAAAATAGTTCTACATAATAACATCTATGTTTCCAGTTTATTTTTTTCTGGAAACCAGTTTCTTTCGGACTTACTCGCGCCGCTGGCAAATTACCGCGAATTAGCCGCCCGCCTGCTCTTTTTACTGGACGCCGTAAGCCGCAACCACCCCTTACAGGCCGCCGACTCCCTCCTTCGGGGATACCTGCAGCATACTCTCCGCCTGGTGAACAAACTCTCCAACGCCCTTGAGGGCTGCCAGCTGGAAATATCCATAAAGTTATACGCCAAACTGCTGCGCGGAATCCTTCAAAACGAACAAATTCCCTTTACCGGCGAACCTTTAGCCGGTATCCAGGTCATGGGATTACTGGAAACCCGCCTCCTCGATTTCGACAACCTTATCCTCCTCTCCGCCAACGAAGGAATACTGCCCCGTCCCGGAAAACATACATCCTTTATTCCCTACAACCTGCGCCGCGCCTTCGGGCTGCCCACTCCCGAACGGCAGGAAGCGGTTGCGGCTTACTACTTTTACCGCCTCCTCCAACGTGCGCGTAATATAAAATTACTCTACAGCGCCAAAACCGAAGGCATACGCACCGGCGAACCCAGCCGCTACCTCCTTCAACTCAAGCTGGAAAGCGGCCACCCCGTGAAAGAACAGACCCTAAATATCCCCGCGCGCGCGCCCCGGAAAAATGAAGAAACCATCAGCCTCCCGCCCCGAACGCCCGGATGGAACCTGGAAAAACAAACGATCGCGCGATATGCCCATGCGCCGGAAACGGAAATACAAACCCTGCCGGAAAATAGCCCCCCGTTTTCACCCACTGCCTTAAACGCCTACCTCGCCTGCCCCCTGCGCTTTTACTTCCGCTACGCCGCCCGTATCAAAGAACCCGAAGAGGTAACCGAAAAAGTAGGCCACAGCCTGTTCGGGCGCCTCCTCCACAAAGCGATGGAAATTATTTACACCCCCTGGATAAAAAAGGAAGTAACCGCACAGGATTTGGAAACGCTCCTGCATCCCAAAGGACACATAGAAGAAATCGTCAAAGAGGCTATCGCAACGACCTGCTACCAGTCGCCCTCCCTCCCACCCGATTTCTACGATAACGGCGATTTACTGATAACCGGCGATATTTTACAGAAATATATCCGGCAGCTCCTGCACATCGACCGGAACCTGGCGCCCTTCATCCCCCAAGGAATGGAATTACCGGTAAGGCAACTTTTCCCTTTCTCCGCCAACGGGCAACCGTGCCAATTGCTTTTCGGCGGCATCATCGACCGGCTCCACCGGCGCGGAAATACCCTGTACGTGGTAGATTACAAAACCGGCGCTGTGGACAACGCGTTTGAAAGCATCGAAACCCTTTTCGGCGAAAAACAGCATCCAGGCATATTACAAATTCTGTTATATTCCATGATGATGCATCGCCACGCCCGGCAGCCCGTCATTCCCCTGCTCTATTTTCTCCGCAGCGCCTACGCCGAAGCCGCCGATTTTACCCTTTACGATAAAGGAAAAGCGCAAGCGGTAGAAGATATTGCAGATTATTCCGAAGCGCTTGCCGCCGCTCTTTCCCGCACCCTCTCCGGGCTTTTCGACGAACACCGTCCGGTACTGCAAACAACAGATTCCAAACAATGTGAACACTGCCCTTACAATGTTGTTTGTAATAAACAGTAAATTGTTGAAAACTAATTACCGGATTAGCTGGAATTGTTAGGAATATCTCCCGTAAATTTTATTTCTTTGTATTCAAAATGGATGCCGGAAACCATTAAAAACGGGGCGGAACCGAAAAGCCATACGAGTAGGAACAACTAAACCAAAATTTATCATGAACAAATTCCTTTCTTTTTTCAATCCTTTTTTTGCCTACATTGACACAGGCAAAATTTTCCGCAAACCATTCGGTTGGTTATACGGAATCCTGGCAATCGTTAATGCCCTGCTCCCCTTTATCATTCTCTACTGGATGATAGATTCCGGGCTATTCAGCTACGCGGAAGGCGGGCAGGTTATCGGGCTGGTTTTGCTCTGGCTGGTAGTCCTTGCTGCCGGCTGGTTTAGCGTCCTGCTCTGGTGGAACCGCATGTCAAAAGTAACCAAGCTCACCTCCGACAACGACGACTTTGTAGTAACGCCCGCTTATGCGCACTTGCTGCAAACTTTTGGCGAATGGTTAGGCGGCTACATTGCTATTTTTGGCGCCTTGTCGGCTTTAGTTACATGGTTGTTTTTCGGCTCGGAAACGGGAATAGCCAATGCGCTCTTCCGTACGCTTGGGCTGGACGGCGTACTCAGTGCAGGACCGGCGGGTATTATCCTCGCGCCTGTTTATGGATTTTTACTTTTGATTATTTTCCGTTTTGTTGCCGAATTATCAAGGGCGCTAGCTTGTATTGCGAACAACACGAAGAAGCGTTAAAAGTTAAAAACGCTGATGACACTTACAGGAAGGCGCTGAAAAGCGCCTTTTTGTTTTGAGGTTAGCCCACAGATGGACACAGATTACACAGATTTGGAAAAACGCCGGCAGTATGTTAACTGTCGGCGTTTTTTTTAGATTTGAGCCGGCCTCCCGGTGTAGCGGATGCCACTCGCGGTGTACCGGGAGACTATCTATACGTCCCGCAACCGCCCTGAAGGGATTATTGATATATTTTATTTAAGTATCCAATATTTTTCAACGGCATTCCAGCCACCATGCACTGTATTTAGTGCCCCGGCTTAGGCATTCACATTTGGAGGCCGAGCATCTATAGCGCCCACAGGAGGTGGATGATAGGCGAGCCCATACGTAGTCAAGCCCCAGAGCGGCGGCTGGGTACGTAGAAGCTTGGTCTCTGTTGAAATAACAAATGTTCCAACCGGTCGTAGGAGTGCAGGGAGCGCTTTCTGCCGCATAGCAAGACGCGCGGATTTCCAGTTCGTTATAACATATAGCATTATCACTTGTCAAATTCCGGCAGTATCCATTACATGCCGTCAAACCGCTTGCACAGCCGCACGAATTCACAATAGCATTCTGAGTAGCCATTTGATTCACGGTTACCGTTGTGGTTTTGCTGTCTATCGAAATACAGCCTGTCGAAGAACGGACTTTTAGTGTGTAAGTGGTCGTTATTGTAGGACTAACCGTTTTGGTGGCGGTGGTTTGCCAGGAACTGCCGTTGTCAAAACTGTACGAAGCAGCCCCGCTTGCTTGAGCAGTCAAGATAACGGAAGAACCATTACATATAGTTGTCGTACTTGCTGTGAGGGATGTAACGGTCGGTGGTAATGGGAACAAGCCGGGACAACCGGTTGCATCGGTAATAGACGAAATGCAATCGCCGGAATAAATGTTCACTCCTTCACCCAAGGTATAGCCGTTAATCGTAAATGGCGGCGTTCCTCTCAATGTATAATTACTTCCGTTTATTACGGCATTTGGCGGATAGTCGCTGGCGTAGGCGCACCAGTTGAATTTCGGTTCAGTAAGGTTTAATTTGACGGTAACGGTTGCGCTGTAACTGCCGCTGTTACCTTGTAACCAAAATCCTTGCCGGTTGTTGCCGTCATACAAAACGGAAGCCGTAGGCGATGCGGCAGAAACAACTGCACGTGTCCACGTATTACCCGAAGTAGTATTGTTTGCATTTACTTTAACGTAATCTACCCACACCCATACTTTGGAAAGGTGCGTAGCATCCCGCGAACTCCACCATACTCGGAAAGACACGGTTTGGTTCATGTAGTCTGCACTGACAGGTTCGACATGCGTTACCTGCGCACTTGCTGCAACGCTTGCAAGCATTGCTAAGAAAAAGATAATTGTTTTCATTGTTATTATTATTTAAGGTTTAAAGTTTCAGGTTGCTGGCGTCAGCCCATTCTCAATTGAATTAAGCCCGAAGGGCTGCTATCTTCGTACCCCCGCGCTTATGCACAGGGTTGTGAATATTACGCCCCTTCGGGGTTGTGTAAAGATGCATTTTCATCACTTATAATTAATTTTTAACTTTTAGTTTTTAACTTTTAACTCCCTTGCGGTTTTGGGATTGTTTTGTACCACTACCAAACACAAACCGTTTTTGTATAAAACAATCCCTCTTGCCGCAGGTCATTACATCTTGGCAACTTTTATTCGGTTAGTCTGGTGCTGAAAATTTCTCTTTTCAGAGCGGTTGGTTAGGCATAAAATGCGCAACGTGGACTAAGTTTATCGTCTTAGAGGTTCTTGTCAACCTAACATTAAATAAGCAAAAGTCCACGTTTTATTAGTGGTTTTTGTTTTATTCTTAATGTTTTTGAAAATGACAAGATTTCTAAGACAGAATAAAAGCACCCAAAATGTTAAAGATCGTAAATCGGCTACAAAGGTAGAAAAGTTTTTTTAAATACCAAACAGTTTAAAATTTAACAACCGAAAGCTAAAAACGCTGATGACACTTACAGGAAGGCGCTGAAAAGCGCCTTTTTGTTTTGAGAAGTAGTATAAACTGGGTAATTTACAATTAAACTACAGGATTGGAAAGAATTTTGTAAATTTGTAGACAAATTTAAAGTCGGACTTTAAATTTGTCTATTAAAATTATACGATTATGATATACCGTGAAATAACAAAAGAATTTGAGCGATTATTGCCGCATTTCCGTGTGTTGGTTATTACAGGACCGCGACAATCGGGCAAAACGACGTTGAGTAAAGCGTATTTTTCTTCTTACACCTACTTCAATATGGAAGATACGCGTATACGGGAACAGATAGCCGCCGCGCCAAAAGCCTTTTTGGAGCAATATGCGGCCAAGGGCATTGTCATTGACGAAGCGCAACAATACCCGGCGCTGTTTTCCGATATTCAGGTAATCGCCGACGCGCACCCTGACTATCGTTTTGTGCTTACAGGCAGCAGTAATTTTACATTGATACGCAATATAACGCAGTCGCTTGCTGGACGCGTCGCATTGTTTACGTTGTTGCCCCTGTCGCTTGCCGAATTAAAAGACAAGATTGCTGCCGACACCGATACACTATTGTTCAATGGCGGTTTCCCTGCTGTATGGGCAAATGGGACGCCGGCTTACGATGTATGCCGCAACTATTACAATACTTACGTGGAGCGCGATGTACGCAATTTGATTAATGTAAAAAACTTGTCAAAATTTCAAACATTCATCCGCTTATGTGCGGGGCGTGTAGGCTGCGAGTTTAATGCATCGGCGTTATCTAACGAAACAGGCGTTTCCGCGCCGACGATCAACGAATGGGTAAGTATTTTGGAAGCATCATATGTACTTTTCCGGTTACAGCCATTTTACAAAAATATCGGTAAGCGGCTGGTAAAAATGCCGAAAATATATTTTTACGATACGGCAATGGTTTGTTTCCTAGCAGGCATTGAAAATGCGCAACAACTCGCTACACATCCTTTGCGCGGCGGTATTTTTGAGAATATGGCAGTTCTCGAATTTATCAAACAGCGTTACAACGCCGGCAAAGACGCCAACCTGTTTTTCTACCGCGACAAATCACAGCGAGAAGTAGATATTGTACAAGACTTAGGAAATAAGTATCACGCTTACGAAGTGAAGTCGGCAAAGGCATTTCACCCGGGATTTTTAGACAATTTGAAATACCTGAAAAATATTTTAGGTGATTCCCTTGTGCGGACACAAGTGATTTACGACGGGGAAACAGACATCCCTACCGACGAAAATGGAATGGTAAATTTCAGGAACCATTTAAAATTTAAAAATAACTAACCTTGGTTGACTGCCGGTACAAGAAATTCTCCACTCGCTTTGTTTCAACTTTCAACTTTTTTACGTACATTTGTAGGCAAAATCCCGGAATTGGGACTGCAATCAATAAAAAATGTACCAAATAATCACTAAAAATAACTAAAATCATTTTTTAATTATGAAAAAAATAACTTTTCTCCTTTTTGCCGTATTGGGAGCGATGCTGCTGGCGTCGTGCGGCAATGGCTACCATTACGAAACGGTACCCAATGACCCGATGAATACGCGTATTTATACGCTGGATAACGGACTGAAAGTGTACCTGACGGTAAACAAAAGCGAACCGCGTATCCAGACCTACATTCCCGTGCGGGTGGGCGGGAAGAACGACCCGCAGGAAACCACCGGCCTGTCGCACTACCTCGAACATCTGCTGTTCAAAGGCACCGGCGCCTTCGGCACGAAAGACTATGCCGCCGAAAAACCGCTGTTAGACCAAATCGAAGCGCTGTACGAAACCTACCGCGTTACCGCCGACGAGGCGCAACGCAAGGCGATTTACAAACAAATCGACAGCGTGTCGCAGGAAGCGTCGAAATACGCTATTCCCAACGAATACGACAAGCTGATGTCGCATATCGGCTCGGAGGGCACGAACGCCTTTACGAGTTTCGATGTAACCAGCTATGTGGAAAATATCCCCTCCAACC